>JAAVYL010000074.1 GCA_022791075.1 Lawsonibacter sp.
GCCGGAGGAGAACTGGACTGCCGGACAGACCTTTGAGAAGCCCGGCCGGCAGGCGGTTGATGAGCTGCGCTGGGCGGAATGGGCTGATCGGGTGTTTCGGCGGGACAGCCGCCGCTATGACGGGGGTTTTTATCTCTATTAGAAGGAGGGGATGGGGATGATTTTATCACCCATGCGCTATAAGGGGTACGCCTGGCCCCACAACCCGCGGGTGTACTCCATTGATTACCGGCGGACCGTGGCAGAGCACCGAAATCCCTTTAACGGCTACCAGCTCCAGGATCTGGGTGCTTCCCATCGGGTGATGGCGGGGGAGGGGGAGTTTGTGGGAAAAGGGGCCTATGAGGAGTTTCAAAAGCTGGCTTCCGTCTTCTACGACAGAGGGCCGGGGCTGCTGGTCCATCCCCTGTGGCAGGCGGCCAACGCCTATTTTGTATCCCTAAGGCTGGAACAGGCCCCCCGGCCTGATTATGTGCGCTACTCATTCGAGTTCTGGGAGGAGAACAGCCTGTACAGCGGTCTGGCTGTTCGGGCGGCAGAGAGCAGCCAGAGCGGCGGTGTAGGGGGCTCCTCCAGCGGTCAGGCCGCCTACCACAGGGTGGTGAAGGGGGATACCCTGTGGGCGCTGGCCCGGCAGTATGGGGTGAAGCTCTCAGAGCTGATTTCCCTCAATCCTCAGATCAAAAATCCCAATTTGATTCGGGTGGGAGAGAGGGTGAGAGTGAGATGAAAGCTTATGTAACCGACGCCGCAGGGGTGCGCTGGGCTCTGCCGGTACCCACGGACTGGCGGCTGGAGTATACCGCAGGGGTGCCCTGCGACAGCTTCTGGTTTCGCTGCTGCTGGGACGGGAGCAACGCCACCCGCCCGGGGGACTGGGTGGAGTTTACCGCTGAGCACGAGGGGGAGCGGGTGTTTACCGGTCTGGTGGACGAGTGCGAGGTGAGTACCGGGCCCCGGGGCTGCCTGCTGGAGGTATCCGGCCGGGGGATGGCGGCCCGGCTGCTGGATAACGAGGCCTTGGGACAGGACTATTTGTCCGCCACCCAGGCGGATATCCTCCGGGACCATGTGACGCCCTACGGTATTTTGACAGCGCCGGGGGGACAGCTCCCCCCGGTGTCCCGCTTTTCGGTGACATCGGGCAGCAGCGAGTGGTCAGTGGTCTATGACTTCGCCCGGTATTACGGCGGGATCGCCCCGCGGTTTGACCGCATGGGGCGGCTGGTGCTCTCGGGCTGGGATAACAGCCGGGAGCGGGTGGTGGATGACAGCACCTGCCTGCGCTCCATGGTCCGCCGGGACAGGCGGTATGGCGCGCTGTCTCAGGTGCTGGTGCGGGACAGGTGGAGCGGTCGGGTGGAGACGGTGAGAAATGCGGCGTTTCAGGCGGCGGGGGGACAGGCCCGGCGGGTGGTGACCATGCCCGCCCGGAGCAGCTACAAGGCGATGCGCTACTCCGGTCAGTTTCAGCTGGACAAGTCCGCCGCTGAACTGGAACGGCTGGAGGTGACAGTGGGAGAGAGCTTCTGTGCATGGCCCGGGGACCTGGTGACCGTTCAGAGGACGGGCTGGGCCTGGAACGGCCGGTATCGGGCGGCCCAGGTGACAGTGGGACTGGACAGCAGCGGCTGCTGGAGCCGGCTGGAGCTGGCCCGGCCGGATTTTACCGTGTAAAAAATTTTGTTGAGGTGATTTTTGATGTGGACATCGGAACGGAGCCGGAGGCTGAATGCAGGGGAGCCTGGAGCGGAGCTGGGGGTTGTGACGCTGGGGGGAGACCCGGCCGGGGTCAGCTTGGGAGGAGAGCGGCGCTGGCTTACAGTCTACAGCCCCGGAGGCTACAGCTGGCGGCCCGCAGCCGGGGAAAGGGTGCTGGTGCTCAAGGCGGGGGCGGAGGGGGAGTCCCCCTGCGTCCTGGGAGAGCCCCAGAGGGACCAGTCGCTGCGGCCCGGTGAAGTCAGACTGACGGGGGGAGGCAGCTCGATCCACCTGGGGCAGGACCGGCTGAGTCTGTCTGGGGATCTGTATATCAACGGCCAGAGGCTGGAGGACTATGTCCGAAAGCTGATGGGCGCATGAGACAGGGGGCTAAGGGATGGAACGCAAATTGATTCAGGGGGACTATGTCCCGGACGGGGCGGGAGGACTGACCGTGCTGGAGGGCAGCCAGGAGGTGCTGGCCCGGGCGCTGTACCGCCTGACCGCCCGGCGGGGGGCGCTGGCCTTTTTGCCCGGGCTGGGCAGCCGGCTGCATTTGCTGGGGCGGGAAAGGCCCTCCCTCCGGCAGGCTCTGGCCGCCCAGTATGTGGCGGAGGCCCTGCGGGAGGAACCGGAGCTGACAGTGGAGTCAGTGGAGCTGGCCCAGGGCGGAGAGACAGGGCAGCTGACCGTGTATCTGAGATGGCGGGGGGAGGAGCTAGCCGCCCAGGTTGCAGTGCAGGGGGTGGGAAACGGATGAAGAGTGTGGACGAAATTTACCGGGAGATGCTCTCCAGCTTTGGCGCGCGGACGGGGCTGGAGCCCCGGGAGGGGTGTGATCTGTCCGCCCGGATGTATGCCCTGGCGGCCCAGGTTTTTTCACTGTATGTTCAGGCGGACTGGGTGAGCCGCCAGGCCTTCCCCCAAACGGCGGAGGGGGAGTATCTGGACCGCCACGCCCAGCTGCGGGGACTGGAGCGCAAGCCGGCAACAGCGGCCGGCGGGACGGTGCGCTTTATCGCCGGAGAGACGGCGGCCAGCCCCCGGGATATCCCTGAGGGGACCGTGTGTATGACGTCGGGGCTGGTCCGCTTTGAGACGGTCCGCCCTGCTGTGCTGGAGGCGGGAGCGATGGAGACCGAGGCTCCGGTCCGGGCCCTGGAGGCCGGGGCGGCGGGCAACGTGTCCGCCGGGGCCATTGTCTCTATGGCAGTGGCACCTATGGGGATCTCTGCCTGCACCAATCCGGAGCCCTGCACCGGGGGAGCGGACGGCGAGGGAGACGAGGCCCTGCGGGCCCGGGTGATGGATACGTTCAAGCGTCTGCCCAACGGGGCCAACGCCGCGTTTTATCAGCAGGGAGCCCTGTCCTTTGATCAGGTGGCCGCCGCGGCGGTCATTGCCCGGCCCCGGGGGGTGGGCTCTGTGGACATCGTGCCCGCTACCCTGTCCGGTGTGCCCGGGGAGGAGCTGCTGGAAGAGCTCCAGGACTACTTTAATCAGCGGCGGGAGATTGCCGTGGACCTGAAGGTCCGCGCACCCAAAACAGTGGCGGTGAATCTTACCCTCCGGGTGAAGCCCGGAGAGGGGCGGAACCGCGGGGAGGTGCTGGAGCTGGTGGAGCGGACGGTTCGGAGCTGGTTTACCGGAAGGCTGCTGGGCAGGGATGTTCTCCGGGCTGAGCTGGGCAGTCTGATTTATGGCTGTGCCGGAGTGGCGAACTACGCCATCACCGCTCCGGCAGTGGATGTGGAGATTGAGGACGACGAGCTGCCCGTGCTGGGCACCCTGAGAGTGGAGGAGATTGTGTGAGCCATGCCCGGTATCTGCGGGACCTGCTGCGTCCCCTGGAGGTCTATGATCTGGAGGCGCCCTTCAATGGCGGAGAGCTGGACGCCCAGGGAGAGGCCCTGGACCAAATGATGGATTGGCTGGAGGAGATCCATCGGGAGAGCTCCCTGGACACGGCGGAGAGCTGGGGGCTGGAGCGGACGGCCTCCCTCCTTGCACGCCGGCCAGTGGCCACCCACCCCAGAAGGCTGGCCGCGGCCCTGGCAGCTCTGCTGCGCATCGGGGGAGACAGCTTTACCCTGGAGGCGATCAACGACACCATCTCCGGCTGCGGGATTCCCGCCGTGGTGGAGGAGAAGGGGAAGGGACAGGTGTCCGTCTCCTTCCCCGGTGTGGCCGGAGAGCCAGACGGCTTTCAGGAGCTGAAGAGGATCATTGAGGATATACTGCCCGCCCATCTGGGGATTGGATATGACTTCTGGTATCTCACCTGGATGGAGCTGGAGGGGCAGTTCCCCAGTTGGAAATCCATTGAGGACAGGGAGCTGTCCTGGACGAAGCTGGAGACCTTTGTGGAATATTTATAGAGAGAAGCCCGGCCCTGCGGTGTGTTCAGCAGGGCCGGGCTTTGTGCTGTCAGGCAGCGTTTTGCATTTTACCAAGCCGCTTTTGGAAAAAGGCGGCCAGGGCTTGGGACAGGTAACAGGTGAGGGCGGACAGCAGGAGGTTGCCCGCCAGGAAGACGGCGGCGGAGGACCAGTAGCTGCGCACAGGGATGACAGGTCCGAAGAGATGGAGAAAAAAGCACTGGTTCAGGTAGAAGCCGTAGCTGATTTTTCCAAGAAAAGCGGATACCCGGTTGTCCAGCAGGCGGGACAGCCAGCTGTTTCCCCAAAAAATGCTGGCAGCCAGCAGGAACATCAGGGCCAGTACCAGGAAATCACGCTCGTCCCGGTTACACCGCCAGCACAGGGGGAGGATTACGGCCAGCAGAGCCAGTTCCGCCGCTGTGGAGGCTGCGGCAAAGCGTCTGTGGAAAAGGGGGGCGCACCGCTTGACCAGACAGAAGAGGAGACAGCCCAGACCCAGCTCCGCCGCCAGCCGCCACAGCCCCCGGGAACCCACGGCGGCGAAAAACATGGTCTGATCGACGCTTCCGTAGTATTGCAGATAGGCGGACAGAAGCAGGGGAGCGGCAAAGGATATGGCGGGGAGAAAGTGGTCCTGGAGAACCAGCGCCAGCCAGTAGAGCAGAACGCTGGACAGAAACAGGGCGCTGGAGTACCAGAGCAGGTAGACAACCGAGGGAAAGCCGAAGCTCTGGAGCATCAGAAGGTCGAAAAACCCGTCAGTGAGGCAGTCCGAAGGGGTGAGGGTGCGGAGGACAAAGACGCGCATGAGGAGGAAGGGGACCAGGGTGAGGATATAGTGGGGATAGAGCCGGAGATACCGCTGCAGGGCGAAGGAGCCGGCCATGGGCAGCAGGGCTTCCCCCTGTGCCCGGGCGGCCTGCCCCCGCTGGATGGTGCGCATAAGGAAATAACCGCTGATCAGGGTGAAAAACTCCACCCCCAGATAGCCGCCGATAAAGGCTGTGGGCGCCTGTCCGAATTCCCCCTTGGAACGGAAGTGGTACAGGCCAATCACAACGGCAAAGAGAAAGCGATAGGCGCCGACAGTGCGGTTCTGTCCGCTTGCCGGCGGAGAAGACATAGGGGAGCGCTCCGCTCCGGAGAGAATGCGGGCGAACAGGGGTGGGATGCGGACAGTCAGCCACTGGCACAGGGCTGTGGTGAGAGCCGACAGAAGAAGATTGAGCAGCAGATAGAGAACGGCGGTGGGCCAGTAGCTGCGCACAGGGATGACGGGGCCGAAGAGGTGGAGAAAGAAGCACTGATTCAGGTAGAATCCGTAGCTGATTTTTCCCAGAAGGGCGGACAGCGGATTGTCCAGCAGGCGGGAGAGGGGGCTGTTCCCCCGGAAGACGCTGGATACCAGAAGGGTGAGCGGAAGGATGGAGATAAAATCCCAGGGACTGTGGTATGTGCGGTTGATGATCAGCGCCAGGGCCAGAAGCAGGCCAACCTCCCACAAAAGGGAGCGGAGCGGGGTACGCCGCCTCGGCTGCCCGGTCAGGCAGCGGGCGGCACAGCCCAGGCCCAGCCCCGCCGCGACGCGCCACAGACCCAGGGAGCCTGCAATGGCGGCGTTCGTGGTGTGGTCCACGGTGCCGTAGTGCTGATAAAACAGGGAGAGGATCAGCGGCGCGGTGAAGAGCGCAAGGAGCGGCAGGTGGTCCCGGAGGGCCAGACCCAGCCAGTAGAGCAGAACCGAGGCCAGGAGCAGGGCGCTGACATACCAGAACAGCATGACCACATAGGAGGAGCCAAAGCTCTGCAGGAGGAAAATCTCGAAGAAGCCCTGTTTCAGGAAGGCTTCAACCGTCAGGGTGCGCAGGAAGAAAATCCGCATGGACACAAAGGCGCTCAGGGTGAGAAGATAGTGGGGCCAGAGGCGAAGAAAACGCCGGACGGCGTAGCTTCCCACCAGAGCGGAGACGGCCGTCCCCCCGTCCGACGCGGCTCTGCCCCGCCGGATGGAGTCCATCAGGAAGAAGCCGCTGGTGATGGAGAAGAACTCCACCCCCAGATATCCGGCGCTGAAGGCCCCCGTGGGTCCGGCAAAGCTGCCCTTGATTCGGAAGTGGAACAGACAGACCACTACGGAGAAGAGGAAACGGTAAAACTCAATGGCCCTGCTGCGCTGAGGGGCAGTGGATAGTTCAGCCATGGCGGGCGCCTCCCTTCCCTCCCCCGCCCGGCGGGGGGAGCTGTTTTGGAATACTATAGCACATAATTGCCGGAAAAGAAAGGACACTCCCCAAAATACCTCCGGCACTCGCTGAGCGCCGGAGGTATTTGTCTTTCAGCCTGGAATATTCATGCTATCCCTGGTTCTGGGCCTCCACCAGGCGGACGCCGCAGTATTTTTCCCGCAGCCTGGGTTTTTCGATCTTGCCAGTGGGGTTGCGGGGGACAGGGGCAAAGATGATCCTGCGGGGGCGCTTATACCGGGGCAGATCCATGCAGAACTGGTTGATCTCGCTCTCCGTGCAGGTCATGCCCTCCTTTACCTGAATAATGGCGGCGGCAATTTCGCCCAGCCGCTTGTCCGGCAGACCGATAACAGCCACGTCATGTACCTTGGGATAGGCGGACAGGAAGTCCTCGATCTGCACGGGGTAGAGGTTCTCGCCGCCGGAGATGATGACGTCCTTCTTCCGGTCCACCAGGAAGACGAAGCCCTCCTCGTCCTGGCGGGCCATGTCGCCGGTGTGGAGCCAGCCATTTTCCAGCACCTCGCCGGTGGCCTCCGGATTGTGGTAGTAGCACACCATCACGCCG
Organism: Lawsonibacter sp.; assembly: GCA_022791075.1. Classification (GTDB taxonomy): domain Bacteria; phylum Bacillota; class Clostridia; order Oscillospirales; family Oscillospiraceae; genus Lawsonibacter. The sequence continues at coordinate 6,897 of JAAVYL010000074.1, forward strand.
GGACCCTTTACACACAGCTCCCCCACGTCCCCCTGCCTGACCGGGAGATTCTGCTCGTCCACGATCTTGATTTTCCAGCCGTATCCGGGGACGCCGATGGCGCCCACTTTATGGACGTTCTCCAGGCCCAGGTGGACGCAGCCCGGACCGGTACACTCGGACAGGCCGTAGTTGGTGTCGTACTTGTGGTGGGGGAAATAGGTCAGCCAGTGCTTGATCAGGGAGGGGGGCACCGGCTGGGCGCCGATGTGCATCAGCCGCCACTGGGACAGGTGGAAGCCTTCCATTTTCAGGTCCCCCCGGTCCAGGGCGGCCAGAATGTCCTGGGCCCAGGGCACCAGCAGCCAGACAATGGTGCACCTCTCCCGGCTGGCCGCCTCGAGGATGGCGGAGGGGGAGTTGCCCTTGAGCAGCACTGCTTTGCTGCCGGTAAACAGGGAGCCGAACCAGTGCATTTTGGCTCCGGTGTGATACAGGGGCGGAATGCACAGAAAGACGTCCTCGTGGGTGGTCTCGTGGTGGATTGCCTCCATCCGGGCCGACTGCATCAGAGCGGTGTGCTTGAGCAGGATGGCCTTGGGGAAGCCAGTGGTGCCTGAGGAGTAGTAGATGGCCGCCTCGTCCTCGTCGTCCACCAGCACCTTGGGGGCCCGGCTGGAGCAGTTGGCAGTGGCTCGAAGGTAGTCCTCGGCGAAGGGGGGGCAGTGCTCCCCCACAAAGAAAATCAGCATCTGCTTGTTGATTTTGGGCACAATGGGCTCCATACGGCTGGTGAATTCCGGGCCGAAAAAAATAATGTCGGCGTCCGCCAGCTTGAGGCAGTATTCGATCTCGTCGGAGGTATAGCGGAAGTTCAGGGGGACGGCGATGGCCCCGGTTTTCAAAATGCCGAAGTAGATGGGCAGCCACTCCAGACAGTTCATCAGCAGAATGGCCACCTTCTGGCCCTTGCGGATGCCCCGGGACAGTAGCATGTTGGACACCCGGTTGGCCTTCTCATCAAAGACGGACCAGGTGATTTCCCGGCGGTAGGGGGCGTCTCCAGTGGGCTGGATCAGCTCATACTCCTTCCAGGTTACCCGCTGCTCCTCCCGGACCTCAGGGTTGATCTCCACCAGGGCGGCCTCGTCGCCGTACAGCTTGCTGTTGCGCTCCAACAGGTCGGTGATAGGCATTGCGCTCGTTCCTTTCCAAACGGGCTGGGCCCGTGTTGCTTTATTGGTTTTATCTGTTAAAGCAGTGTAGCGCATTTTTTGACCAATGTCAAGAAAATTCAGGCTCCAAAAATTTTCAGTGCCCTGCTCTTTACTTTTACACTTTCCTGTGCTACACTTTCCATGAATAAATTTCTGGCGAAATAAACATGAGGGGAGTGTAAACTCATGGCGAAAGCGGAAAAGAGAGAGCGGAGCATGGCCCTGTATGAGACCATTTTAAAGCTGAAGAATTTGGACGAATGCTGCCGGTTCTTTGACGATCTGTGTACTCCCACGGAGCTGCGCTCTCTGGAGCAGCGGTTCGATGTGGCGGTATATCTCCAGCAGGGGCTGGTCTATCTGGATATCCTGGACAGAACCGGGGCCTCCAGCGCCACCATCAGCCGGGTGAGGCGGTCTATGCTGGACAACGGAGCAGGGGGCGTTATGCAGGAAGTCATCGCCCGGGAAGGGCTGCACGAGAAGGAGGAGGCGTAGGGGCGGCCTGTGGCCGCCCGCAGAAGCGTTGACCCGCCCGAAAACGGCGTATCGTAAAAGATGGGCGGATGGTATCCGCCCCTACAAAACGAAACAGAAAGCAGGAAAAAACATGAAACAACTGATGTTGGGCAACGCCGCTGTTGCCCGGGGATTGTATGAGGCGGGGTGCTGCGTGATCTCCAGCTACCCCGGCACCCCCAGCACCGAGATTACAGAGGAAGCGGTAAAGCTTCCTGAAATTTACTGCGAGTGGGCCCCAAATGAGAAGGTGGCTATGGAGGTGGCGTTCGGAGCCTGTCTGGCGGGGAAGCGGTCCTTCTGCGCCATGAAGCACGTGGGACTGAACGTGGCCGCCGACCCCCTGTATACCATGAGCTATACCGGGGTTAACGCAGGCATGGTCATCGGCGTGGCCGACGACCCGGGGATGCACTCCTCCCAGAATGAGCAGGACTCCCGCCACCACGCCATTGCCGCCAAGGTACCCATGCTGGAGCCCGCCGACTCCGCTGAGGCCCTGGCCTTCGCCAAGCTGGCCTATGAGCTGTCCGAGCAATTCGACACCCCGGTGCTGCTGAAGATGTGTACCCGGGTGGCCCACTCCCAGTCCGTTGTGGAGACCTCTGACCGGATTGAGCCTGAGATGAGGCCCTATGAGAAGAATATCCAAAAATACGTCATGATGCCCGCCAACGCCATCAAGCGCCACCCGTTTGTGGAGGAGCGCACCCGCAAGCTCCAGGAGTGGGCCGAAACCGCCCCCGTCAACCGGGTGGAGATGGGGGGCACGAAAACCGGTATCATCACCTCCTCCACCAGCTACCAGTATGTGAAGGAGGTCTTTGGGGACAGCGTCTCGGTCCTCAAGCTGGGGATGGCCAACCCCCTGCCCGTCAGGCTGATCAAGGATTTTGCCGGTAAGGTGGAAAGGCTTGTCGTCGTCGAGGAGATGGACCCCATCATTGAGAACCACTGTAAGGCTTTAGGCCTTGCCGTCTCCGGCAAGGATGTGCTGCCTATGGAGGGGGAGTTCTCCCAGAACCTCATTGCGGAAAAGCTGGGCGGAGAGGTACATACCGGCCGGACCATCGGTGACCCCATCCCCAACCGCCCCCCTGTCATGTGCGCCGGCTGCCCCCACCGGGGACTGTTCTACACCCTGAGCAAGAACAAGTGCACCGTCCTGGGGGACATCGGCTGCTACACCCTGGGCGCGGTTGCCCCCCTGTCCGCCATGGATATGACCCTGTGCATGGGGGCCTCCATCTCGGCTATTCACGGCTTCAACAAGGCCCGGGGGGCGGAGGCGGAGAGCCGGACTGTGGCCGTCATCGGCGACTCCACCTTCATGCACTCCGGCATGACCGGCCTGTCCAACATCGCCTATAACCGGTCCAACTCCACTGTCATCATTTTGGACAACTCCATCACCGGCATGACCGGCCACCAGCAGAACCCCACCACCGGCTACACCATCAAGGGCGACCCCGCCGGGAAAATCGACCTGGAGGCCCTGTGCAGGGCTATGGGCTTCAACCGGGTGCGGGTGGTGGACCCCTATGACCTGAAGGCTACCGACACGGCCGTCAGGGAGGAGCTGGCCGCGGACGAGCCCTCGGTCATCATCAGCCGCCGGCCCTGCGCCCTGCTGAAATATGTCAAGCACAGTGCCCCCCTGGCTGTGGACACCGCCAAGTGCGTGGGCTGCAAAAACTGCATGAAAATTGGCTGCCCCGCCATCTCTATCAAGGAGGGCAAGGCCCATGTGGACGCCACCCTCTGCGTGGGCTGCGGCGTGTGTGAGCAGCTGTGCGGCGTGAAGGCGTTTGCCTGACCGATTGTAGGGGCGGATATCATCTGCCCGCAAAACGACACGTGGCTGGAACGGGCGGATAATATTCGCCCCTACACCCAAAAACAAGGAGTTGTTTCAAGATATGGAAACCAAAAATATCATGATCGTGGGCGTGGGGGGCCAGGGCTCCCTGCTGGCCTCCAAGCTGCTGGGCCACCTGCTGATGGAGCAGGGTTTTGACGTGAAGGTGTCAGAGGTCCACGGCATGTCCCAGCGGGGAGGGTCTGTGGTGACCTATGTGCGCTATGGGAGCAAGGTGAGTTCCCCCGTCATCGACCGGGGAGAGGCGGATTACATTGTCTCCTTTGAGCTGCTGGAGGCCGCCCGCTGGCTGAGCTACCTCAAGCCCGATGGCCAAATCGTCACCTCCACCCAGCAGATCGACCCCATGCCCGTTATCACCGGCGCGGCCAGCTATCCGGAGGACCTGGTGGAGAAGATGCGCGCCGTCGGGGCTAAGGTGGACGCCCTGGACTGTCTGGCCCTGGCCGAGGAGGCCGGGTCCTCCAAGGCGGTGAACATCGTCCTCATGGGCCGGCTGTCCCACTACTTCGACCTGCCCGACGAGGCCTGGCAGGCCTCCCTGGAGGCCATGGTGCCCCCCAAGTTCCTGGAGCTGAATAAAAAGGCCTTTGAGCTGGGAAAGAAGGCGTAGCGGTGTTATGTTCGCCTGCAAAGTGATGATAAAGGCGCCTTTTGAACAGGTGAAAGCTCGCTTTGAGGGGTATGAGGACATAGAGTTTTCTCCAAAGGGGGACTGGGTGCTGGCGGAGGATTTCTCCGGTACGCAGCTGTTCGGCTGGGAGGCGTCCGCGTGGCTGGAGCTGGCCGGAGAGGACGAGTTGGTTTACGCCTATTACGACGAGAATATGAACGGGGAATTTATCTTTATCCGGAACGGCCTGTGTATACGGGTCTATCAGGAGTATGACGGCGAGGTGGACACCGATGAGGGGGAGAATTCAGATATCTCCATCGCCGGATGGACTGACATAGCCGACTACATGGATGAGCATATGGTGTAGGATCAAGCTCTCGGCCTGCCCGCAGGCGGCAAGGCTCAGGCTCCTTTGGACAGGAGGCTTTTGGGAGCAACCCTTTAATTTATTATAATTCTGAAAGGAAGCATAAACGATGGGACTTTTTTCCAATCTCTTTGGCGGCGGCGCCAAGAAAGCAGAGGAGATCAACGACGCGAACGCCCAGGCGCTGAAGCAGTTTTTCAAGGAGAACCTGCCCAGTGAGTTTGTGAATTCTGCCCGATACGCCATCTCCATCATCCGGGGGGACAAGGGCTACGAGGCCCGGATCAACATGGACATGGGAGCGGACGGCTCCACCTACGACGGTTTTACCAAGGAAAACTTTGCGGAGCTGGCGGACTGGGAATCCGAGCGGGTATTCGATCTGCTGCCGGAGCCGCCGGTGACGGTGATCGTCATCTTTGACATGGACTTCGGCGGCAAGAACAAGGTCACCATGAACCGGGGCCGTCTGCTTGCCAAATAAAAATGTACCTTATTTTGGAGAGGAATGATTCCAATGGAAAGATATTATCAGCCCGAGATTGAGTGTGCGTCCCGGGAGCAAATCAAGGCCTGGCAGGACGAGCGGCTTGTGAAGCAGGTGCGCCACGTCTGGAACAATGTGCCTTATTACCGAAAGAAGATGGAGGAGAAGGGTCTCACCCCCGATGATATCCGGTCCAGCGACGACCTGCACAAGCTGCCCTTTGTCACCAAGGCTGACCTGCGGGAGGCATACCCCTACGGGCTGGTAGCCAAGCCCCTGAAGGAGTGCGTGCGCATCCAGTCCACCTCGGGCAC
>JAAVYL010000075.1 GCA_022791075.1 Lawsonibacter sp.
CCGACTCCCTGGGCCGCACCTGGCAGTGCGGCACCATCCAGCTGGACAGCCAGCTGCCCGAGCGCTTTGAGCTGGAGTACATCGGCGAGGACGGCCAGAAGCACCGCCCCGTGATGATCCACCGGGTGGTGCTGGGCTCCATCGAGCGGTTCATCGGCGTGATTACCGAGCACTTTGCCGGGGCCTTCCCCGCATGGCTGGCCCCCGTCCAGGTGAAGCTGCTCCCCGTCACTGACCGGGCCGCGGAGTACGCTGCAAAAGTCTCCGCCCAGCTGGACGGGCAGGGTTTCCGGGTGGAGGTGGACAGCCGCAACGAAAAAATCGGCAAGAAGATCCGGGAGGCCACCCTGGAAAAGGTCCCCTACATGCTGGTGGTGGGCGACCGGGACATGGAGAACGGAACCGTATCCGTCCGGCACCGCTCCGGGGAGGACCTGGGCGCCATGTCTCTGGAGCAGTTTGCCGCCCTGCTGGAGGAGGCAGTGGCAACCAAAACGCAGAAATAAAAGAAACGACAGGGGCCCGTTCAGGAATGAGCGGGCCCCCTGCTGCTGGTCAGCTGAAAAAAGCAGTTGCCTGCTGGACGGCGATGGGGTAAAATGTCAATATACTTCACAGTGAAGGAGGCAACCTTTATGGATGAAAACAGAGGAGGACTGTTCCGGTACAGCCGGAGCCAGTGCGCGAAATGCGGAGCTGTCAGCCAGGTGAAGCAGTACCACGGGCTGGACCTTCAGCAATACCCTGACGGGAAGGAGAAGCTGCTGGAGGGCGAATTTTTCCAGTGGCGCTGCTCCAGGTGTGGTCTGGAGTCGGACATTTCCTGGCCCTGCTGGTACTTTGACCCTGAGGCCAGGCTGGGAGTTGCCCTTGTCCCGGGCATCGACTCGTCCGACGGCGGTGAGGCTCTCCGGATGATGAATCAGAATCTGGAGGGACTGGCGCTGCCTGGAATGACCCGCCGGGCAGCGGGCAATTTCTATGCTGTCCAGGAGCAGGTTCGGGTTCAGGAGGCCGGCCTGGACGACCGGGTGATTCAACTGATAAAGCCCCTGATTATCGGCCAGCTCCAGTCCCATGGCGAGGTGGTGTGGAACGGCTTTTTCCAGGGGGTGTCCATTCCGGACCCGGCGGAGGAGCCCCTGCACGCCGTCCTCTATGCCTCACAGAACCAGCAGCCTGAATACGGCCGGCCCGTCTACTGGTACGACATCCATCTGACCAACCGGAACGTAGTACATACCGGGGTTAATGAGATGATTTTCCAGATGTGCCAGGGGATGCTGGAGCGGATGCAGCTTCCGGCTGACGACGGAGAGTTTCAGCTGTACGACCTGAACTGGGCCATCAGCTGTCACAACCGGATGCAGAACGGCTAGGAGGGACGACAATGTTTGGATTTTTGAAAAAGAAAGACAATGGAAACGCCAACGGCCAGGAGGGAAAGACACGGTCTGTCCCCCGGCCACAGGGGCCCTGGGGGGAGGCGGCAGCCCTGATGGGTCAGGGAAAGGCCGCCGAGGCCTTGGAGCACTTTGCCCGGGCCGCCATCCAGACCCGGGATCTGTCCCACATGGATATGGCGGAGCGGTGGCTGGGGGACCAGTCCCTGCTGGACCGGGCGGGGGAGGAGGCGGTGTGCCTCTTTGTGGCCTTGCTCACCCAGGTGCTGGACCCCATGGAGCCGGACCAGCGCCAGCGGCTGTGGGACGGTTGCCTCAGCGCCCTGCGGGCTCTGGGAGATAACACCGCCCCCCGCCCGGACATGACCAACCGCTACACCGCCGAGTGCATCCTCCTGCGCCACATGGGGCGGACTGAGGAGGCGCTGAAAGCGGCACAGGAGGGGATCTCCCGGCATAAGGCCGCCTCCTGCTACACCTTCGCCGGCCTGTGTTGCCTGGATATGGGGGACACTGAGGGTGCGGAGGACTATGTGAGGGAGGGCCTGGAGCGGGAGCCCCGGAATCTGGCCCCCTGCAACGATCTGGCTGACTACTTCCTGCGGGCCCGGGACCTGCCCAAGGCCATTGAATACTACGCTATGGTGGTGGACCGGGGGGACACCCAGGATGTGGAGTGGGCGGAGCCCTCCCTGATCTTCTGCCGCTGGCTGGACAGCGGCGACCCCTCCTGGCTGGAACGGCTGGTTCTCTGCGCCGCCTCCCAGCCCCAGAATCAGCGGGGGAGCCAGCTGTGCCAGTGGGCCCGGGAGGAGCAGCTGGTCCCCTATGTTGAGCGGTTTTTCCCCAGCTGGGACGCCACAGTGAAGATGATCCCCAACTTTACCGCCAAGGGCACCGGCGGGGAGGTCCAGCTGGTCCTCAGCTGCGAGGAGGCGGCCAGCGCCGCCAACGCCGTGCGGCTGGCCGTCACCGAGTATGGCAAAAAGTCCGGAGGGGTCCACCTCATTGTCAACGCGGTGTCCGACCCGCCCCTGGACAGCACCCTGATCCCAGACGGGGTGCGTCTGTGGGACTACAGCCCGGACCACAACGCCAGTCCGGCGGTGAAGCCGCCCTGTGATGCTGCCCGGATGCAGGTCAAAAACCTGGCCCGGTCCCCCTTTCACCTGGGGGAGTGGTATACCCGGGCGGGGTCGATGTGCAAGGGGCTGTCCTTTGACGACCTGTACGGCTGCATGGTCTATCCCCCCGAGCCCGACGACAAGCGCATCCCGGCGGACCAGTGGCTGCTGCGGGTGCAGTTTGCCGCGGTGTGCCTGCTGGCCCAGCTGGGGAAGGACGACGGCCGGATGCCCTCCCCGGAGCTCATCGTCTACGCCGGCAAGCTGCCCTCCTATGAGCTGGCCCGCATCTGCCTGGGCCAGCTGGACTGGCCGGTGATCCCCGCGCTCACCCTGCTGGCCTGGCAGGCGAAGGAGGGGCTGGCCGACCGGGAACAGGCCCTTGGGGTCCTGTCTCTGCTGAAGACCCGGGTGCCGGAGCACGACTACTGTTTCTTTGCCCACGCCCTGGCCTGCGCCCTGTCCTGGTTCCCCGGGGAGGATGAGGAATTCCACGGCAAGATGCACCACTGGCGGCGAATTTTAGAGGAATAACCCATAGCCGAGGGGCCAGACGGAGGTCTGGCCCCTTTGCTGTCAATCCGCTTCCAGCGCCCGGAAGACCCGCCGGGACCGGAGAGCCACCAGCGCCGACAGGGCGGCTGCCCCCAAGAGCACCGCCCAGGGGGGCAGGCGGTCGAAGAGGAGGCCGTATCCCGCCTGTCCCAGAGGGGAGGCGCAGCTGGCCACAGCCTGGATGCAGGCGATGACCTTGCCCAGCAGCTGACCGGGCACCTGGGCCTGGACCAGGGTGAGCAGCACCACAGTAAACAGCATAGCGACAGCCATGGCCAGCATGGACAGGAGGGTAATGCCCCAGTAGCTCACCGCCGCGGGCACTCCGGGGAGGACGGTCAGCCCCATGAGGCCCGCCACCCCGGCGCAGAACAGCAGGCACACCGACCCGTGGCGGGGGTGGAGCCGTGGGCCCAGCACGCCGGCCAGCATTCCGCCCAGCAGGCCGCCAAACCCCATGACCGCCTGGGTCAGGCCCAGGTAGGCGTCGCTCATGCCCAGCACCTGGGCCACAATGGCGGGAATCCCCACAATCATCACCGCCGACAAAATCAGGTTGAAAGCGGACAGCACCAGGGTCACCGACAGAAACACCGGCCGCTCTCTGGAAATATACCGCCAGCTCTCCCCCAGGTCCTGCCCCACTGTGGCCAATACCCCGGCGGACCGGGGGCGCCTCTCGTGGGGGACGCGGATGAAAATTTCCATCACAGCTGAGCAGAAGAAGCATACCCCGCCGATGGTCAGAATGGGGGACAGACCCCACAGTCCGAAAATCACGCCCCCCAGGGCGGGTCCCAGCAGGTTGGCCAGGGTGGCCACCATATTGATCACCGCGTTCCCCTGGGTGAGGCGGTCGGGGGCCAGCAACAGAGGCAGGCTGGCCTGGACCGCCGGCTGGTAGGCCCCGGCGATGGCGTAGAGGAGCATCAGCGTCACGATGACCAGTGGCACCAGGGGGGTCTTACCCCACAGCAGGGTGTAGCACACCGTCAGCCCGGCGGTGAGAAGGTCCAGTCCCACCATGTTGAGGCCCTTGTGGACCCGGTCCGGCGCCGTGCCGCCTATGGGGCC
>JAAVYL010000076.1 GCA_022791075.1 Lawsonibacter sp.
GATGGCCCGTGACGAGGCCCGCCACGGCAAGGCGTTCAAGGGCCTGCTGGAGCGGTACTTCGGCTAAGCATGATTCTGCCTTCCCGCCCTCCCGGGCGGGAAGGTTATTTTAACAAATCCAGGAGGAATTTCTAATGGACAAGTACGTTTGCCCCTGCGGCTATGAGTACGACCCCGCCACAGGCGACCCCGACAACGGCGTTGCCCCCGGCACCCCCTGGGACCAGGTCCCGGACAGCTGGGTCTGCCCCATCTGCGGAATGGGCAAGGACGTCTTTGAAAAAGCGTAATTCCACACTGGGGGGCGGGTCCTTTGGCCCGCCCCCTTTTTGCACTTGAATCCTCAATCATCCTGTGGTATCTTTACTATGTCAATGCTTCCCAAGGAGGTGCTGTCATGGATAAAGCCATTGTCGTCCGTCCCTGCTTTGAACCGGGGCGGCGGATCATCGCAGTCAGTGACATTCACGGCAACCTCCCCTTTTTTCTGGCGCTGATGGAGAAAATCCGGCTCACCCCGGACGACATCCTCGTCCTGGCAGGCGACATGCTGGAGAAGGGGAAGGACAGCCTGCCGCTGCTGCGCCATCTCATGGCGCTGTCCCAGACCCACACGCTCTATCCCATCTGCGGCAACTGTGACGGGCTGGTCCTGCGCTTTTTCGACACGGACGAGCTGGACGAACGCTTTTTCTCCTTCTATCTCCCCCGGCACCCCGAGTCTACCCTGCGTCAGCTGGCCCGGGAGGCCGGCTTCGACCAGACGGAGGACCTGCCCAGGCTGCGCCAGGACCTGCGGGCCGCCTTTCCGGAGGAGTGGGCCTGGCTGCGGGCCATGCCCACCATCCTGGAGACCGGCCATCTGGTATTTGTCCACGGCGGCGTACCGTCTCTCCAAGGTATGGAGGAGCTGGACCGCTGGACGTGCATGAAGAACGACGGCTTTCTGGACCAGGGCTTCACATTCCACAAGTGGGTCATTGTGGGCCACTGGCCGGTCACCCTCTATGACGCGCACATCCCCTCCTCCGCCCCGCTCATCCTTCGGGACCGGAAAATCATCTCCATTGACGGGGCCTGTGTACTGAAGGTGGACGGCCAGCTCAACGCCCTGATTCTCCCCTCTGAAGACAGCGAGGACTTCACCTGGACCGCCTGGGACGGCCTGCCCACTGCTGTAGCTCTGGATCCCCAGCGGCCCAACTCCTTCCCGGTCAATATCCGCTGGGGGCGGGCCGAGCTGGAGCTGCTGGAGGAGGGAAGGGAGCTGTCGCTGTGCCGCCACCTGGAGACAGGGCGGGAGCTGTATATCCTCACCGAATATCTGCGCCGGAGGGACGGCAAGCTGTGGTGCGAGGACTCCACAGACTACCGTCTCCCTGTCAGCCCGGGGGACCGGCTGACTGTGGTGCGCCGCATCCAGGGCGGCGCACTGTGCAAAAAGGACGGCGTCACCGGCTGGTACTTCGGCCGGCTGTCCAACGCATAAGAAAATCCCGGCCAGCAGGCCGGGATTTTTCCATCATTTCAAGGCGTCCTTGGCGGCCTCCAGGTCATTGGCCACCACCAGCAAAAGACTTTCCTCCCGCTGGTCCACCATAGCCCCCTCCAGCTTGGGAATCTCAGCGGGGCGGTAATCCTCGTTGGCGTCAATCTGATTCTGGATATAGGCCTTCAGCGCGTCCGCCGCTGTCTTTGCCTTGTCCGCATCGGCAAATACCAGAACCGCGCCCTCCTCACAGGTGGCGCCTGCGGACCGCTGAACGGCGCATTCCTTCAAATCCTCCCGGCTCAGCCCATAATCGGAAAAGCGGTACAGGACAAAAGCGGTGTCCCCGTCCAGCTCCTCCAGCTCCTCCGAGAAAGCCCCCGCATTGACCATCGTCTCCACGTCGCCGGCCCCGTAGGGGGCAGACCCGCTGTCATTCTCTCCCCCGCAGGCGCTCAGTCCCAGGGCCAGCGCCAGTGCCAGCACCCCTGTCAAAAACTTTTTCATGCCTGTCCGCTCCCATTCTCAGTTGATATGTCTGCCCCTGCCGGCTTCACCGCAGGCGGGCCGTCCGGGTACAGGGTATCCAAGTCCACTGTGTGCGTTTTCAAATACTCCAGCCAATGCTGGCAGGATTCCTTCACCAGATGGACGCCGTCCCGGCTGGCCTCTCTGGGCAGCTCATCATTTTCGTCCACAAATTCGGTATACAGGTCCAAAAGAACAACCTGTTTTTCCTCCGCCACCTGGCGTATCAGATCGTTATATACCCGCAGGCGCTCATTTGTCAGCTCAAATTTGTTGCCGTTGTACTCCTCTATCTGCCCCTCATTCAAGGGAATCAGGTTCTGAATGTAAATCACGGCGTTGGGCTGCAGCTTACGGATCTCGTCAACAGCCTCGCTGTATTTCTCATAAAAGTACTTTTCGTCCTTATAGCCCAGCTCGTTGACTCCCAGGGAGAGATAAACCTTTCCATACTCCTCCATAGCCAGGGCCTCCAGCAGGGTATATTTCTTCCCGTCAATGGTGAGGGCCTTCTTCTCCGCCAGCTTAAAAACGGACAGGCCGTTGGAGGTCAGGTTCTTGCCGGACTTAATACCGCCGTAGAGCATAAGGCCGTCGGTGCGGGAGTCGCCCACAAAGGCGGCGTCATCGAAGTAACTGTCCTCCACTGGCTCCCGGGCCGGTGCGGGCTGGGAGAAGTCATAGGGAATACTTTCCGGGAACCCACCTGCCGAGACGTCCGGCGGCTGGGCCGGTCCGGCGGGGTCCGGCTGTCCGGAGGAGACCGTGCTCCTGTCCAAGCCACTGGAGCTGACATCCCCGACGGGGGGCTGGGCAGACGTCCCGGGCTGGCTGCTGGAATCCGGCAGCTGCTGCGGCCGGGACTTGAGCGCAAACACTCCCACTGCCCCAACCAAGAGCACCGCGGCTGCAGCTGCGGCGAGCTTTAAAAGGCCGCTCCGGCCGTTGGGCCGGGTGTGCCTCCCCACATATTTTCCTGACATAGAAAACACCTCCAGACAGAGTTATGTCAAGCTCTGTCGAAATCGTCTTTTCTAAGAATAGCACATTTCGAATAAAATTCAAGTGACAAAACCATTACAAATTTTCCAGTATCCCCACCTCTTTTTCTCTTTCATACAGGGTGACCGCAAAGCGCCCCCGGCCTGGATGGCCGGGGGCGCTTCCCGTCTATCTTCCGGTGTCAGCCCGCCGAAGCAGGCCCACGCCGATGGGGGTGGGTCCGGTGTGGACCCCGATGGTCACACCAATCTGGTACGGCTTTTTCACGTCGGAACGGTCATGGCCCAGCTCCAGCAGCCCCTCATAGACCATCTGTGAAAAGCCCTCATGCTCCTCCCGGTCCAACCCGAAGCCCGTGGCCAGGCGGTACTGGTCCAGATTGATCTCCTCCCGCTTCAGGTAGCGGAAAAACAACTCCCGCACCTTGGCCAGCGATTTTCTCCTCCCTTGGGCAATGCCGTCAGAGACCAGCCCCGCATCCTGATATCCGATCAGGGGTTTTACCTTCAGCAGGGCGCCTGTGGCCGCAGCCGCCCTGCCGATTCTCCCGCCGTGGCGCAGATACTCCAGGTCGTTGGTGGTAAAGAAGATACGGCCGGTGGCGGGCAGGGGGCGCAGCCGTTCCACGGCCTCCTCCAGCGTAAAGCCCGCGTCCCGCAGGGCCGCAGCCTCCTCCACAAACAGCCCCTGGAGCACGGTGGCCAGGGTGGAATCCAGCACCTCCACCCTGCTGTGCGGAAGCTCCTCTCTCAGCTCCTCCGCCGCGTTGAGGGCGGACTGAAAGGAGCCGCTGAACCGGGCGTTGAGACAGATGCACAGAATGGGCAGTCCCTGCTCCGCCAGGGGCCGGAAGGCCTCCAAATAGTCATCCATGGTTGGCATGGAGGTCTTGGGGAAAATTCCTGGCCGTTCTGCCATCATCTCATAAAACCGATGGGTGGCAATATCCCGCTCCTCTCTGTAGTAGACCTCATCCTCAAGGGCTGCATAGAATGACACCATGGTCACCCCCAGCCGCTCCGCGTCCTTCCGCCCAAGGTCGCAGGAGCTGTCGCTGACAATGTGGAATTTCATATTCCTCTCCTTTGCTTTCGTGGCCCGCCCTCTCCCGGCAGGCCGTGACCAGGCCCCTGCCCAGTGGGTAATAGTGTAATTATAGCGCAGCTCCCAGGAAAACTCAACCACTTTTTTGCTTTTGCGGCACGCTCTCCCCTTTTTCACTCTGCGGCCCAGCAGCCTCGGCGCAGTTTGTCATATTCCTTTGCTGAATGGTATCCGTCTCACTGCTGCCTGGCCTTTGGATATGGTTCCCGTTTATTTGTCAATCCCAAAATATAGTCGGTGCTGGTATTATAATATCTGGCTAATTGAATTAAGGCCCAGACAGGAATTTCCCGGATCCCTTTTTCATAGCGGCGGTACACCTCGCGCTTACATGTCAATAATTCGGCAATTTCCGCCTGTGTTTTGTCTCTGTCAATTCTCAAATCCTCCAGTCTTTGAAACTGCATATCAACATCTCCCTTCAGGAAGATGCTACTATTTTGTTGCACCGCGGCTCCTAATATGCTACCATATAGTAGCTCATATTTTTGGAGGTGTTCGCTATGTGCAATTTATGGAAAAATCTCAGTCACTTTGAAAAAACAATTAGCGCAATATTTGTGTGCTTTGTTCTCTTTTCCATTGGATATTTTATTTTAAATATTTCTGGTACTCATTGCCCAATTTGCCAAAAAGAGTTTTATCCTGGTGAATCCTACCTATGGGACACTCGTTCTGGAGATACATTCCCTATGTCTGATTATTTAAATAAAGAATCTGATGTTCTCTGGTTCTCTCCAACATATCATATCCCACAGGAGGCCTCTCCCACTATTGGCTACTGCTATGCTCGTTTCCCTTTACAGGTTTCTGCTTCTCCTCACTACTGCCCTGCACACCGTACGCTTTTTGATAAATCAGAATACTTTTTAATTCTACATGTAGATACACCTACTTCCCTTTGTTATGCTGTCTCTGACAAAGAAGCTCCAACTCCAGAGGGATATTTCATAAAAAAACAACTGAATAACTATCTGGACTGCTGGGAAATTGAAATACACTGGTAGACTTTTTTCGTCTGCTTCCCTCTTTTCTTTTTTTGATTTCTGTGGTATACTACACACTGAATTTGTATGTAAAGGTTGGGAAGCTTTTGGATAACATAACCCTCATCGGGATGCCGGGCTCGGGGAAGAGCACCGTAGGTGTTCTGCTGGCCAAGCTGCTGGGCTATCAATTTTTGGATGTGGACCTGCTCATCCAGGAGCGGGAGGGGGCGCTGCTCCAGGAGATTCTGGACAGCCGGGGGACCTCCGCCTTTCTGGACGCCGAGGAGGCCGCAGTGCTGAGCCTGAACTGCCGCCGCACGGTCATTGCTCCGGGGGGCAGCGCCGTGTGCCGGGAAGGGGCTGCGCTCCATCTGAGGGAGCTGGGTCCTGTGGTCTATCTCCAAGTCTCGCTGGAGGAGCTGACCCGGCGCATCCAAAACATGGCCACCCGTGGCATTGCCATGGAGCCCGGCCAGACTCTGGCCGATGTAATGGCATTCCGCGACCCCCTTTACCGCAAATACTCCGACCTGACAGTGGACTATCCCTCCGGGCAGGAGCTGGCGCAGACCGCTCAGGCCGTTCGGGAACAGCTGGAGGCGCTCGGCAGATAATGCCCCAGCCCACAGGGCGCAAAAGCGTGGGCCGGACGGGCGTAAAAATTCCGCCCTGCAGTCCGAAACGAAAAAGGAAGTATCTAAGTGCAGTTTAAAGACCTGGGGCTGAACGTCCCTATCCTGAAAGCCCTGGAGGAGCAGGGCTACACCAAACCCTCACCCATTCAGGAGAGGGCCATCCCCCCCGCCCTGTCCGGGCGGGACGTGCTGGGCTGCGCCCAGACAGGCACAGGCAAGACCTGCGCCTTTGCGGTCCCCATCCTCCAGCGGCTGGAGGCCCGTACCGGCGCCAGACGGCCCATCCGCGCTCTCATCCTCACCCCCACCCGGGAGCTGGCCATTCAGATTGGCGAGAGCTTCGAGGCCTATGGCAAATACCTCAAGCTGCGCCACACCGTCATATTCGGCGGCGTGGGCCAGAACCCCCAGGTGGAGGCCCTGAAAAGCGGGGTTGACATTCTGGTCGCCACCCCTGGGAGGCTGATGGACCTCCACGACCAGGGCTTTATCTCCCTGGACGCGCTGGAGATCTTCGTCCTGGATGAGGCGGACCGAATGCTGGACATGGGCTTCATCCATGACGTACGGAAAATTTTGAAGTGGCTGCCCCCCCAAAAGCAAACCCTCTTCTTCTCCGCCACCATGCCCCCGGAGATCACCGACCTGGTCAACTCCCTGCTGAAAAATCCGGTCAAGGTGGCTGTAGACCCCATCTCCTCCCCGGTTGAGGTCATCAGCCAGTCCGTCTATCTGGTGGACAAGGGGAACAAGACCAGCCTTCTGGCCCATCTGATGACCCAGAAGCGAGTAAAAAACGCTCTGGTCTTCACCCGCACCAAGCACGGGGCCAACAAGGTAGCCCGAGACCTGGGAAAGGCGGGCATCTCCGCCGCCGCCATCCACGGCAACAAGAGTCAGACCGCCCGCCAGCAGGCCCTGGCCGACTTCAAGGCGGGGCGGATTCGCTGTCTGGTCGCCACGGATATTGCCGCCCGGGGGCTGGACATCGAGGAGCTGTCCCATGTGTTCAACTACAACCTGCCCGAGATCCCCGAGACCTATGTCCACCGAATCGGCCGCACCGGCCGTGCGGGCCGCGGGGGGGAGGCCATCGCTTTCTGCGACTTTGGGGAGAAGCCCCTGCTCAAGGACATTGAAAGGCTCATCGGCAAAAGGGTCCCTCTGATTGAGGAGCACCCCTACCCCATGCAGGTTTTCGAGGCCCCCAAACGGGACAAAAACGGAAAAATTATCAACGAAGAGGATGTGGAGGCCCGGGCCGCAGCCCGGGAACTGCGCCGCCAGCGGGAGGAGTCCCGGAAGGCCGCCGAGGAGGCCCGCCGGGCCGCGGAGCAGGCCGGACTGGCCGCTGCAAAGGCCGCCCCGGAGGATGCCCCGGCCAAGAAGAAGCGCCGCCGCAAAAAGAAGGGCGAGGCCGCCCCGGAACTTGAGCCCGCCCCCGTGCAGGAGAAGTCCGGCGGTGCTCCGCCCGCCCCCTCAGCCCCGCGCCGGGGCGTGCGGTCCGGCGCCCTGATGGACACCGGAGACGCCATGCCAATCACCGACTTCCAGCGCCCCAATCCCATGGACAGCGACGTGATCCTGGACGCCACCGCCCGGCTGCTGGCCCCCCGGCGGCCGCAGCTGTCCTCTATCCTGCCCAAGGGCGGGAAAGCCCCGAAAAAGAATCAGCCCAAGGCCCGGCAGCAGGCTGGTCCGGAGGAACCGAAAAAAGCCCGGCAGGCAAAGCCGGAGTCCAAGGCGAAAAAGCCCCGTGCGAAAGCCGGACAGGAGCAGCGGGCTGCCGCCCCCGTTCCTCAATCCAGGAAAAAGGCCCCCGGCAGACAGCAGCGCCATGACCGCCCCCGCGGCCTCCCCCCGGAGCCCCGGAGGAACCAGCCCAAGGACTCCACTGAGCAGGAGAGCCTGATGAAGCCCTATTATCTGGACATCGGACGTTAACCCGCAGGGGCGGCCAAAGGCCGCCCCTGGATAAAAAACATACATATGGAGGAAAGAAAGATGGATTATCAAGCCCTTTACCAGCAGAAGCTGACCACCCCTGAGCAGGCGGTGAAAGTGGTCAAATCCGGCGACTGGGTAGACTACGGCTGGTGCACCAACCACCCTGTGGCTCTGGACAAGGCCCTGGCCGCCCGGAAGGATGAGCTCACCGATGTGAAGGTGCGCGGCGGCGTCACCATGTGGATGCCCGAGATCGCCAAGGCGGAGGACGCCGGGGACCACTTCACCTGGAACTCCTGGCACTGCAGCGGTGTGGACCGGAAGGTCATCGGAAAGGGGATGGGCTTTTTCGCCCCCATGCGCTACTCTGAGCTGCCCCGGTTCTATCGGGAAAATGTGAGTGTGGACGTGGCCATGATTCAGGTCACCCCCATGGACAGCCACGGCAACTTCAGCTACGCCCTGGCCGC
>JAAVYL010000077.1 GCA_022791075.1 Lawsonibacter sp.
CGCTGGCAACTGACGTTACGAAATACCGGGTTTCATCCTTCTTTTTCATGATTGAATCCCCCTTTAGGTATAAAAAAATTAGCTTGCTGGTCGCAAGCTAACTGGTGCTTGTTCCCTGCAAACTAATAGTAACGGCTGCCGCAATTTTCTACTATACTTTTTTCAGCGGAGATGCTAAAATATACATAGCAACGAGAGAAAAGAGGGCGCCTTATGGTAATTTCCAGCTTTTCCGGGCTGAAAACCCAGCTTCACAATCTGCCGTCCAAGACAGCTGTGGTTGCGGCGGCTCACGATGCCCACACGCTCCAGGCGGTTTTTGCCGCCCGCCGGGACGGCCTGATCTCGCCCGTCCTGGTGGGACGCAAGGAGGAGATCCTGGCCATTGCGCAGGACCTGGGGGAGGCCCTGGACCCCGCCCGGGTAGTGGACGCCAGGGATGACGTCCAGTGCGCCGCCGAGTCAGTGGACCTCATCCGCACCGGGGAGGGTGCCATGCTGATCAAGGGGATGCTTCAGACGGGTACTCTGCTGAAGGCCGTAGTCAACAGGGATACAGGCATCCGGGCCAGTGAGGTGATGTCACATGTGGCCATTTTGGATGTGCCCAGTTACCACAAGCTGCTCTATGTCACCGACGGCGGTATGGTAGTAGCCCCGGACCTGGGGCAGAAGCGGCATATTTTGAAGAATGCTGTGGACTTCTGCCGGTTTTTGGGTTACAGCTGCCCCAAGGCGGCGGTCCTGTGCGCTGTGGAGACGGTGACTCCTGCCATGCCTGAAACGGCGGATGCCGCTGCCTTGAAGGAGGCGGGGGAGCGGGGGGACTTCGGCGCCTGCTTTGTGGAGGGCCCCATTTCTCTGGACCTGGCCACCGATCCCGGAGCCGCCCAAATCAAGGGCTACAGCAGCCCAGTGGCGGGGGACGCCGATATCCTGCTGGCTCCCTCCATCGCGGCGGGCAACCTGCTGGGCAAGTCCCTCTACGGTCTGGCTGGAGGCGAGATGGCCGGGGTGGTGCTGGGGGCCAGGGTGCCCATCACCATCAATTCCAGAGGGGCTGCGGCGGAGGAGAAGTACTGGTCCATTCTCATCTGTGCGGCTATGGATGGAACGGGGTTCGGGTCTCATTGATCTGCCCTGCGTGACAAGACAAGAAAGACAGGAGGTCCCATATGCCTTACGACATTCTGGTTTTGAACCCCGGCTCCACCAGCACAAAGGCGTCAGTGTACCGGGACGAGCATCCCCTTATGTCCCGCAGCGTGGTCCACACCAACCAGGACCTGGCCCCCTATCCGACGCTGAATGACCAGCTGGATTACCGGGTGGGGATGGTACGCAGCTGGCTGGCCCTGGAGGGCTATGAGCTTGCCCAACTCTCTGCTGTGGTTGGACGGGGCGGAATCATTCCCAACATCGTCTCTGGAGGCTATCTGGTGGACGAGGCCCTCACCGACTGCCTGCTCCACCACACGGTGTTTGACCATGCCTCCAACCTGGGGGGACTGATGGCCCGGGAGTTTGCCCTGCCGCTGGGTATTCCCGCCTATATTTATGACGCCGTCACCAGCGACGAGCTGCTCCCTGAGGCCCGGGTCACTGGCTTTAAAGAGGTTACCCGCACCAGCTTCTGCCATGTGCTCAACGCCAGAGCCACTGGCCACAAATATGCGCAGGCTATGGGGCGCAGATATGAGGATATGAATTTGGTGGTGGCCCACCTGGGGGGCGGCATATCCGTCTCCGCCCACAGCCGCGGGCGTATCATCGACTCGGTGTCAGACGACGCCGGCCCCTTCTCTCCCGACCGCGCGGGCAGCCTGAATATGCTGTATGTCCTGGATATGTGCTATTCGGGAAAATATACCAAGGGGGAAATGATGAAAAAGCTCCGGGGTGAGGGGGGCATGTCCGCCCTGCTGGGCACCCATGACTGCCAGGAGGTGGAGCGGCGTATCGCCCAGGGGGACGAGTGGGCCGCCCTGGTCTATCAGGCCCAGGCGCTCCAGATTGCCAAGGGGATCGGGACCATGCTGGCCTGCTTCACCGGTCTTATCGACGCGGTGATCCTCACCGGCGGACTGGCCAACTCCAAAATGCTCACCGGAAAGGTCATCGAATACCTGCACAATCTTTGCCGGGTGGTTGTTCTGCCCGGGGAGAATGAGATGGAGGCCCTGGCCTTGGGCGGCCTGCGCATCCTCCGGGAAGAGGAAGAGGCCCGCCGCTTCCATCCGATGTGCCCCCCGACCGGGGGTTAGACAAATTTTTCCAAAGACAGGCCCCGCTCCCAATGGGAGCGGGGCTCAGCGTCTCAAAGCTGTCTTGACGAAAGAAAATTTGAGGAGGGATTTACTGCGGGGCGGCCCCTTCTTCCTTTCACGCCAGGGCGTATCCCTTGGGCCGCCCGTTGGCCTGATACAGCTCTCTCAGCTGTTCCATATGTTCTGCATCGGGGTCAAGATAGATGTTGCCTGTGTAACCGTCCATCAGGGCCAGGTGTCCCTCCCACTTGGGGGCGATGTCCACTTCCACAATAGCCGGGATATGGTAGGCCCGGACCAGCATGGCGGAGTGGCTGTCCAGGCTGCCCTTCCGGGTGATGAGACCCAGCAGGCGGCGCTGGTCGAAGTCCATCACCTCGCTGGGCAGGTAGTCATCAGAGACCAGGATGGCGGGCTCATCCATCAGCAGTATCTGCCGTCCCCCCATCAGAGAGCGGAGCATTCGCTGAGAGATGTCACGAATGTCCGCCGCCCGGGCCTGCATGTAGGGGCTGTCCATCGAGGAGAAAGCGGCGGCAAAGCTGATCTCGGCCATCTGTACGGCATACTCCGCCGTAGTTCCCTGGCCCTGGATCAGGGAGCGGACCGTCTCCATATAGTCCCGGTCCTCCAGCAGCATTCCATGAATCATAAAAATGGAGGCAACCCCCTCGCCCACCTGGTGCAGGGCCCGGTGATAGAGGGTGTTCAGCTCCAAAATGGCCGACTTTTGGGCGCGGTAAAAGCGGTTGAGCTCCTGCCGTCTGTCGCGGTGAGTATACAGCTGGATCTGGGGCTGGGGACGGCGATAGAAACAAAGCCGTCCGGCCACAATTTGTTCCATGATTGCTTTGCCTGACAACAACTGCATCCTTCTGTCCCTCCTTTCCAGCAGAGACAATATGTTTTTCGAAAAAATTATAGCTCCGGGCTCCCGGTTTGTAAAGGTCAGTTTTTTCCAAATTTGTCACTTTTGCAAAGGATTTCTTCGTATGCTTTACACGTTTTGGAAATTTTTTTCATTTTTCTGCTTTTCTCTCCCCCAGGCAGTATATCCGTGTCATTTTTCTGCTTTACTCCGATAAACTATTGTGCTATAATTACAGCAAAATAGAGGAGGTCTTTGCTATGGTTTCTGAACGTATGAAGGGGCTGGGCACTGCCCGGTCTGTAATCCGGGAGCTGTTTGAATATGGCAAGCTGCGTGCCGCCCAGGTCGGGGCAGAGAATGTCTATGACTTTTCCCTGGGAAATCCCAGTGTTCCTGCGCCCAGCGCGGTGAACGAAACCGCGGTCCGTCTGCTGAGAGAACAGCCTGACCAGATCCATGCCTATACCAGTGCCCAGGGCGATTTTGAGGCGCGGCAGCGGTTTGCTGACTCCCTGAACCGCCGCTTCGGGAGCAATTACACCGCCGGCCAGTTTTATCTTACCGTGGGGGCCGCCGCGTCCCTGTGCTGTGTGCTCAATGGACTGTCCTGCCTTGAAGACGAGTTTATCGTCTTCGCCCCCTACTTCCCGGAATATAAGGTGTTTATTGAGGGTGCCGGGGCCAAAATGGTGCTGATTCCCCCTGAGATTGAGGGGTTCCAGATTGATTTTGATGCTTTCGAGAGGGCTGTTACCCCCCACACTAAGGGCGTGCTGGTGAATACCCCCAACAATCCCTCAGGTGTGGTGTACTCCAGGGCTACCCTGGAGCGGCTGGCAGCCATTCTCACCGAAAAGAGTGCCCGGTACGGGCACCCCATCTATCTGATTTCCGATGAGCCCTACAGGGAGATTGCCTACACAGGGGTGGAGGTCCCCTGGATTCCCCATGTCTACAGGGATACTGTTGTTTGCTACTCTTTCTCCAAGTCCCTGTCCCTGCCCGGCGAGCGGATCGGTTATGTGCTGGTCCCCCAGGAGGTCACCGACGCCGGCGACGTATATGCGGCAGTGGCAGGCGCCGGCCGCTCTTTGGGCTATGTATGTGCCCCCAGTCTATTCCAGCAGATCACTTCCCTTTGCTGCGATATGACCTCGGATATCAGGGTATATGAGGAGAATGCCAGACTGCTGGTCACCTCCCTGCGGGAGATGGGCTATCAGGTGGTGGAGCCCAACGGCGCTTTTTACCTCTTTCCCCGCACTTTGGAGGCTGACGACGTGGCTTTCTGCGAGCGGGCCAAGAGCCTGGACCTGCTGATTGTGCCTGGATCCGGGTTCGGCGCCCCCGGGCATGCCCGTATTTCCTACTGTGTACAGACCGATATGATTCGCCGGGCGCTGCCCAGGTTTAAGGCTCTGGCTGATTCCTACAAATAAGGATGTGCCGTCCCATTTCACGCTGACGGGATATCTGCTGTGTAATTTGCGAAAAATCGAGGGCAATGGAAGTGCCATATGCCGCAGGCAGAGCACCTGTAGCATATGGCATTCTTTATTTTCAGGGCGCCTGCTTTCACGTCTGGGGCACAGCTGCTTGGACGTGGCATAGAGGCAAATACCAGGACGAGCTTTGATTTCGGGATTGTGGCAGAGCTGGCTGCCGCTTCCACCCCCGTTGCCCTGATTGTACAGAGCAATGCCGTACCCAAGTGCCGCCCCCTGTGGCGCAGGACGGCCGCTGATCCGGTGCTGGTTTACAGAAAGCAGCCGGACAAGCCCTGCCTCACAAAGGCATTGGTGGCCGCAAATCAAGAGCCGGAGAGAAAAGATTCAACGTTTTTTCAATACTGTCATGCTATAATAACTAAAATTTCAGAGCGATTCTCAAAAATTGCGGATATCTCCGCTGCTCCTCTGGGGGCAGCAGGAATAAAAAAGTTTTCGGCACGTCGCTGTTTCTGAGAATTGCTGCGAATCCTGCGGCCATGGGCATGAGCCCGTCGCTGCCTGTACATGATTAGAGAGGAGGTACATCTATGCACCTGATCGGAACGGACCACCCCATTCAGGACGCATATGACAAGGCCACTGGGCGTGCCCGCTATGCTGGAGACATGACACTGCCAGGTATGGCACACATCGCTATGGTGTTCAGCACCATTCCCCACGGCTATGTCACCGCTGTCGATGACAGTCAGGCCCAAGCTATGGAAGGGGTCTATGGGGTGTTCCACTGCTTCAACACCCCGGAGTATCGCTTCAACCGCTACCGCAGCCAGTACTCCCAGGAGCTGCCGGACGAGGAGCCCGTCTTTGCCCGCCATGTACGCTTTGTGGGGGACCGGGTGGCCGCCGTGGCTGCCCGGGACATGGAGACCGCCCGGCGGGCGGCCGCCCTGGTGAAGGTGGAGTACCAGCCCCTGCCCGCCGCCCTCACCTTTGAGGAGGCCCTGGAGGGCAAGAACTGCCTGGAGGGGGAGGAGGCCATCAAGCTGGAGTACAGCCAGGAGGTAGGCGCGCCCCTGCCGGAGGAGGCGGACACAGTATCCGTCACCGCCGCCACTGAGCTCAGCCGCCTGCACCACGCCGCCATGGAGACCCATGTGTGCGTGGCCGATTACGTCCCGGGCGCCGATGAGCTGACCCTGTACAGCCCCAACCAGTCGGTCCACGGGGTGCGTACCGTGGTGGCCGACATGCTCAAAATGCCATACAGCCGGGTGCGGGTGGTCAAGACCACCATGGGAGGCTCCTTCGGCGCCAAGCAGGAGTGGACGACGGAGCCAGTGGCCGCTGCTTTGGCCCGGCTGCTGCGCCGGCCCGTCAAGCTGGTGTATGACCGGGCCGCCGTCATGCGTTCCATCGTCTGCCGGGCTCCCATGCGGGCGGAGATGACCATGAAATTCCGCCGGGACGGCACCCTGCTGGACATCCACCTGGAGCTGCTCAGCGATGCGGGGGGGTATATCGCCAACTCCGCCGACTATGTGCGTACCCTGTTCGGAAAAATGTTCCGCTGCTACCGTATCCCCCACGGCAGTATCCACGTCCGGCTGGTGTCCAGCAACACGCCGGTGTCCGGCTCCTTCCGGGGCTGGAGCAGTCCGGAGGTGGCTCTGATGCTGGAGCACACCATGGAGAAGGCCGCCAAAGCCCTGGACATGGACCCGGTGCAGCTGCGGGTGAAAAACGTTCTGCTCCCCGGTGACAGCGACCCCAAATCCGGCCTGCCCATTGAGGAGGTGCGCACCCGGGAGTGTCTGCTCCGGGGGGCGGACCGCTTCGCGTGGGAGGAGAATCGCCGGGCAGACGCGGCTTTCAATGCCGCCAATTCCCGCTACCGCCGGGGGACTGCCGTGGCCTGCGGCGGGCACGGCAATACCTATTACCCCCGGTACAAGGACTTTGCCGGAGCCTTCATGCGGGTGTGTGAGGACGGCAGCGTCCAGGTGGAGGTGAGTATCCATGACCACGGCTGCGGTACCGGAGCGGCCTTCCAGATGATTGTGGCCGAGGCTTTGGAGCTGCCCCTGGACCGGGTTCGCCTGAAGGAGGCGGACACCGCCCACACCCCCTTTGACTTCGGCTGCTATGCCAGCCGGGGCACCTTCCTGGTGGGGCGGGCCACGCAACTGTGCGCCCAGCGTCTGAGAGAGGAGCTGCGCGCTGCCGCCGCGCAGAAGCTGGGGGTTTCCCCTGACGTGTTGTTCTTCCAGGGGGACACTGTCCGCAGCAAGGACGACCCCTCGGTTGTGCTGAGCTATAAGGACATCGCCTGGTACTCCCTGAGTGAGCTGTGCCAGGAGATTACCGCTGAGGAGAAGTATCACACCAGCACCAACCCCGGCGTCACCGGCGCCCACTTTGCCCATGTGGAGGTGGATACCTGGACAGGACTGACAAGGGTGCTGGACTATCTGGCCGTCCACGACGTGGGGCAGGCCATCAACCCCGCCATGTGCGTGGCCCAGGTCCAGGGTGCGGCCCAGATGGGCTGCGGCGCGGCGCTGCGGGAGGAATTGGAAATTTCGTCCAGCGGTATGGGCACCAGCTCCCTGGCCAAGTACCATCTGATGAATGCCCCCGACCTGCCGGTGATCCAGGTGGAGCTGATCCAGGACGGGTGCTCTCAGGAGGGACCCTACGGGGCCAAGTCCATCGGGGAGGTCAGCTATGTCCCAGCCGCCCCGGCAGTGGCCGCCGCGGTGAATCAGGCGCTGGGCAGCGACATGGGCCGGATCCCCATGAGCCCGGACCGCATTCTGGAGTATGTGGCAAAGGAGGGCTGCTGAGATGAAGCTGGAATTCTTTGTAAATGACGAGGCCGTCGCTGTGGAGACCGAGCCCCAGCGCCGCCTGCTGGATATTTTGAGGGAGGATCTGGGGCTGACGGGCACCAAGGAGGGCTGCTCCGAGGGGGAGTGCGGTGCCTGCACCGTCCTGCTGGACGGGCTGGCAGTTCACTCCTGCCTGACGCTGGCTGCCCAGCTCCAGGGGCGCCATGTGACCACCATTGAGGGGCTGGAGAAAAACGGCGAGCTGGACATTTTGCAGAAATGCTTTGTCGAGGAGATCGCCATCCAGTGCGGTTTCTGTACCACTGGGATGATCATGTCCGCCAAGGCCCTGCTGCTGCAGAATCCCAATCCCACGCCGGAGGAGATTCGTACTGCCCTGTCGGGCAACATCTGCCGCTGCTCCGGCTATTTGCAGATTGTCAATGCCGTCCGCCGGGCGGCGGATGAGATGGGAGGGGCACAATGAATACCGTCTGCTATTGTCCCAATACGATGGAGGAGCTGGGCCGGGATTTGGGTCAGCTCACCCCTGACAGTCTGATTCTGGCGGGGGGCACCGACCTGGTGCTCCGGCTGCGCAGCCGGAACCTTCTGCCTGACGCCATTCTCAGCCTGGACGGTGTGCCTCAGCTGCGGGAAATCGAGATTTCGCCGGAGCGGGCTTCAATCGGCGCTATGGCCACTATGGCCCGGGTGAAGGAGGCCGTGGACGGCCTGCCCGACCTCCAGGCGCTGGCCGACGCCGCCGGAGGCGTTGGCTCCCCCCAGATCCGGAACAAGGGCACCATTGGCGGCAATGTGGCCAATGCCTCCGCTGCCGCAGACCTGCCCCCGGTGCTCTGGCTTCTGGACGCCCAGGCGGAGATTATGGGGCCCGGCGGGGCGCTGCGCACCGTCTCTGTTCGGGAGCTGCCCGACGGGAACCAGAGGAATACCCTGGCCGTCGGGGAGGTAGTGGTCCGTTTCCTCATCAGCCGCGCCCCTCTGGCGGGCTGGCGCTCCGTCTTTGAGAAGCTGGGCCACCGCTCTCAGGTGACAATCTCCCGCATCGGTATGGCGATGGCCCTGAAGCAGGACGCAGAGGGGGTCATTCAGGATGCCAGGATTGTGGTGGGCGCTATCAAGCCGGTTCCCTTCCCCCTGCCCGCCGCGGAGGAGATCCTCCGGGGGAAGAGGCCGGACCCGGAGCTGGCCGTGTCTCTGGGCGAGACCTTTAAGGGAAACACCCGCAGGGTATATAAGGAAAATGCCGCCAAGGGTGTGTTTCAGGACACGCTGCTGCGGTTCCAGTAAACATAAAAGACACCCCTGCCGCCCGTTGTTTGGGCGGCAGGGGCTTTTTGTTTGGTCAGTCCAGGTCTGCGATCTTTTCCAGCAGCTCGTCTGAGCCGATCAGGTCGTAGGCAGTGCGGACATTTTCAAACATATTCTGGCCCTTGGACAGGGTGGGAACATGGGCGCGGATGACGTCGTAGGCCACTTGGGTAAATTTGCCCAGGTGGATGCCTGTGTCCTTGCGCAGGTCCACGGCCTGAGCGGCGTTCAGAGCCTCCATGGCCACCAGATATTTCAGGTTGTCCACGATCTGGAGTCCCTTGGAGGCCACCAGGGGCAGGTTGCTGGCGTGGTCCTCGATGCCGCCCTGCATGTGGTAGAAGTCCACGGAGGAGGGGTTGATGAGGCTGCGGTTCTCTGCGTCCAGAGCGGAGTAGGTGTTCTGGATGGTGGAGAAGCCGTGGGCGCTGCCGTCCCGGGGGGCCAGGAAACGGGTCAGGCCGGTGAAGTCCGGTGTGCCCATCTTGATCATCCGGTAATTGATGGTCCGGGACAGATGGCCCAGGGCGATGGACAGCATCTCCACCCCGACCGCCAGGGTAGTGGTCTCAAAGTTAGAGTCTACGAACAGATTTTCCTTGTCCAGCATGATGCAGGGGTTGTCCGAGGGGGAGTTGAGCTGGATGGACAGGATCCGCTTGACGAAATTCAGCGCGTCGGTGACGGTACCGGTGACGGTGAAGCCGCCCCGGAAGCTGAGGGGGTCCTGAAGGGCCCGGTCGGGGTGCTCCTCGTGGAGGTAGCTGCCCTCCAGGAATTTGCGGCACCGGGCGGCGCACTCCACCTGACCGGGCAGACCGCG
The DNA here is from genome assembly GCA_022791075.1 of Lawsonibacter sp. Classification (GTDB taxonomy): domain Bacteria; phylum Bacillota; class Clostridia; order Oscillospirales; family Oscillospiraceae; genus Lawsonibacter. The sequence continues at coordinate 9,576 of JAAVYL010000077.1, forward strand.
TAATGCGTTGACGTCCTCCCGCATGGCCTCGATGTTGCCGTTCAGGCCCTCGTAGTCCAGGCAGAAGATCAGGTCGGACTGCTTGAGCAGGTCCTCCACCTCGTGGACCATAACGGCGGCCATGGCCTCCCCCTGGCAGTTGGACAGGATGATGGTGTGGGCATCCTTCAGCTCCAGCACGTGGGGCTTCAGGCCCTCGGCCTCCATGGCCTGGGCGGTGGGAACCACCTGGCCCTTGTGGCTCACCTCTCCCTCGCCGATGAAGGCCAGACCCATGTGGGAGATGGTGGTGATATCCGCCTCACCCACGCTGCCCTTCTGGGGAATACGGGGGGTCAGGCCGTGGTTGAGAAAATCGCGATAGATATTGACCAGTCCGTCAGAGGCGCAGGAGGCCCCAATAAGCATCTGGTTCAGCCGAATGGCCATCATGGCCCGGACCTCCACGTCGGAGTTGTAGACCCGGGTTCCCTGGCAGTGGCTGCGGATGATCATCTGGTTCTGGGTAGCGAAAAAGTTCTCATCGATCTCCTGGTCCTTGTTCCAGCCCACGCCCCGGTTGAAGCCGTAGATTGCCTTGCCTCCCTGGGAAAGCCTGGACATGATCTCCCTGCCGTGGGCCAGCCGCTGGTAGGCCTCCGGGGCGATCTCCACCTTGCGGCCCTCCGCGGCAATCTCAAACAGGGCTTCCAGAGTCAGATTGCTTCCATTCAGTACAAAGGTATCCATTTAAGTGTCCTCCTCATAATCATGTTTATGGCAGACGCTTCACAAAACTGCATTCTGTTCCGCTTTGTCCTCTGTCCGGCAGGCCTCCAGCAGGCGCCCGGAGCGGACCAGCTCATAGGCCTTCTCCAGATCCCTGCCGATAGCCCGGTTCTCGTCCATGGTGGGGATAGCGGCACGGATGGTGTCATAGGCGATCTGGGTGTACCGGCCCAGACGGACGCCCTCCCGCAGGTCCACGGCCTGGGCGGCATACAGGGCCTCCATGCCCACCATGCGGTAAAGATTGTCCACAAGGTGCAGCGCTTTGGCCGCCGCCAGGGGCAGATTGCTGGCGTGGTCCTCAATGTCGCCCTCCACGGTGAAGAAGTCTGTGGAGGAGGGGGTGATGAGCAGACGGTTCTCCGCGTCGATGGCGGAGAAGGTGTCCTGCACCTGGGCATAGCCCAGGGCCTTTCCGTTTCGGGGGGCCAGGAAGCGGGTCAGGCCGGTGAACTGGGGGCCGCTCATTTTGATCATCCTGTAGTTGATGGCCCGGGACAGGTGGCCCAGGGCGATGGCCAGCATCTCCACCCCAACCGCCAGAGTGGTGGTCTCAAAGTTGGAGTTGACATACAGCGCCCCCTGGTCCGGCATGACGCAGGGGTTGTCTGACGGGGAGTTGAGCTGGATGCGCAGGAAGCCTTTGATGTACTCCAGGGCGTCCGCCACAGTGCCGGTGATGGTAAAGCCGCCCCGGAAGGTCAGCGGGTCCTGAAGGGCCCGGTCCGGGTGCTCCTCATAGAGGTAGCTGCCCTCCAGAAATTTACGGCACCGGGCGGCGCAGGTGATCTGTCCGGGGAGCCCCCGCAGGGCGTTGACATCCTCCCGCATGGCCTCGATATTGCCGTTCAGGCCCTCATAGTCCAGGCAGAAGACCAGGTCGGACATCTCGGTCAGGGCCTCCGCCTCCCGGACCAGCAGGGCGGTCAAGGCCTCCCCCTGGCAGTTGGACAGCATGACCGTGTGGGCATCCTTCAGCGTCCAGCAGTAGGGAGAGATGCCCTCAGCCTCCATAGCCTGAGCGGCGGGAACAACCTGCCCCCTGTAGCTGACGTCGGCCTCACCGGCGAAAGCCATTCCGATGTGGGTAATGGTGGTGATGTCCGCCTCGCCCACGCTGCCCCGCCGGGGCACCTGGGGGGTGATGCCGCAGTTGAGAAAGTCCCGATACAGCTCGGCCAGCCGGTCGGAGGCGCAGGAGGCCCCGATAAGCATCTGGTTCAGGCGGATGGCCATCATGGCCCGGACCTCCTTGTCGGAGCAGTAGGGGGGTGCGCCCAGGGCGTGGCTGCGGATGATCTTCTGGTTTTCCAGCTCCAGGGCGGCCTCGTCCATCCCCCGGTCCTTATTCCAGCCCACTCCCCGGTTGAAGCCGTAGATGGCCTTGCCGCCGTGGGCCAGCTCCACCATGACCTCCCGGCTCCGGGCCAGCCGGGCGAAGGCTTCCGGGTCCAGCGCTACTCTCCAGCCGTCACAGGCGATTTTGTACAGCTCCTCCAGGGAAAGGTCATGTCCATTGAGAATCACAGTTTCCATTGGATTATCTCCTCATCAGCATTTTCTGTTGATAAGCGTTCAGCTTCACAGCGCCCTTACTTGTGGTCCACGGACAGGTTGCCCGCCTCGGGGTCATAGCCGGTGTAGAAGCCGCTGCCCGACTTCATGCCCAGGTGGCCGGCGTCAATCAGCTCCTTCAGCTTGGTGGGGGGCTTGTCCCGCTCCTCGCCGCTGGCGGCGTAGTAGGACATCTCGATGTTGTAGATGGTCTCCAGGCCGATGAGGTCCATCAGCTTGAAGGGGCCGATGTTGGTGTTCCATTCGATCATCCAGCCCCGGTCGAACTCGGCGGGGTCACAGTAGCCGTTGGCCCACAGATACAGGCACTCCCGCTTCACCGCCCGCCAGACGCGGTTGATGGAATAGCCCTTGATCTCACGTTCGGTGACCACTGGCTGGAAGCCCAGGGTGTGGTAGTGGGCCAGAGCGGCGGCCTTGGTCTCCCCGGAGGTGCTGGGGTTCCACATCATCTCCAGGTAGTCATTGCGGATGGGGTCGTCATGGTCTACGGAGAAGGTCATGGCCTTCCGCCGGTCGGAGATCCGGACGTAGATGTCGCTCATCAGCAGGGAGGAGGTGTTGGTGTTGAGCAGGCAGTGGGGGGGACATACCTGGTCCAGCTGTTCAAAAACAGCCTGCTTGACCTCGAGCTTCTCCGGGACGTTCTCCACCACCAGATCTGCATCCTTACAGGCCTCCTCCAGGGTGTTGGCGTAGGAGATGCGGCCCCGCAGGGCGTCGGCCTCCTTCTGGGTCAGACGGCCCTCCTCCACAAAATAGGCCAGCCACTTGTCAACCTTGTTTTTGCAGGTGTCGATGGACGCCTGGGTCCGGCTGTAGCCTACCACGTTTTTCCCGTAGAGAGCGTTGCGGAAGGCGATCATAGAGCCCTGAGTGCCAATACCTACAATGGTCACGTTTTTGATGTTGTCGATTTCAGACATAAAACTCACCTCATTATCATAATTGTGCGCGCCTGTGCGCAGGTTGGTCTTCTGCATAATTATAACAGCAATTCCCGTGCCAACCGCACCGTCTGCCGGAGGGTAATCTGTAAAAAGGAAGAAATCCCCGGGAAAAGATAGAAAAACGGCGGGATTTTTTCAAAAATCCCGCCGTTTTGAGTGGCAATAAAAAAGATATCGCCGGGCGAAAGGGGCGGTGGTTTTGCCCCTGAGTACAGTTCACAGGGAAAAATAGAATTAAAAAGATACATATATGAATTCTTTTAGTGCGTTTATTTTGATTCACCCCCGTCCCGGGTCAGCCCCAGGCGCTTCATCCGAGCCATCAGATTCTGCCGTCCGATGCCCAGGCTGACAGCGGCCTGAGTGACATTGCCCCCGCTTTGAGCCAGAGCGGCGCGGAGCAGCCGCCGCTGGTAGTCCCGGAGCAGATCGTTCAAATTCCACTGGCCGCGGGCGTCCGGCAGCGGGCCCTCCGCTTCCGGGGCGGGCGCCTCATCCCGCTGGAGGTGCCGGGCGTAGGTGGGGACGTGACGGAGGGTGAGCGCCTCCTCGGTCTCCTCCACCCGGAGCATCATGTTCTGCACCACGTTTTGCAGCTCACGGGTGTTGCCCGGCCAGCCACCGGACCGCACCCAGTCCTCCAGCTCCGGGGTCATGCGGCGGACGTGCTTGCTGAATTCCCGGTTATAGCGCCGGATGAACAGCTGGGCCAGCTCCAGTGCATCCTCCCGCCGCTCCCGCAGAGGAGGGACGGACAGGCAGAAGCCGGAGACGCGGTAAAACAGGTCGCTGCGCAGCCGCTTCTCCCGCAAAAGAATCTCCGGCTCCTCATTGCTGGCGCAGATCAGCCGGCAGCGGATGGGGTACTCCCTCAGTCCGCCAACCGGGCGCACACTCATCTCCTGGAGGGCACGCAGCAGCTTGGCCTGCATGACGGTGCTCATGGAGTTGATCTCATCCAGAAACAGGGTGCCGTCTTCCGCCTCCCGAAACAGGCCGATGCTGTCTACCGAGCCGGTATATGCCCCCTTTACCGTTCCAAACAGCACACTCTCCACCAGATTTTCCGGGATGGCGGCGCAGTTGATGGCTACGAACTTCTTCCGCTCCCGGCCGAAGTTGTGGATGCTTTGGGCCAGGACCTCCTTTCCAGTGCCGGTCTCGCCGGTGATGAGCACCGGGGCGTTTAGGGGGGCCACAGTCTGAGCCTCCCGCAGCAGGTCCCGCATGGCCTGTGAGCTGCCCACAATGTCGGAAAAGGTGAAGTGGGTGCCCTTGGCTGTCCGCACCAGCTCGGCCTGGGGGCCGTCCCGCCGGCCCTGTATACGCTTGTGCTCAATGGTCTCGTAGAGCAGCTGCCTCAAAATGGTCTCGTTGCGGCTGATGGTGTAGACCCCCAGGATCTCACCCCCGCGGACCACGGGGTAGGTGCTGTAGTAGATGTCGATGGGCACATCGCCCACATAGGCGTGGGGGCGGTAAGCGTTCAGGATGGGGGTGCCGGACTCGAATACCTGTCGGTGTTCCGAGATCTCCTTGCTGGAGTGGGAGTAGGCATCCCAGGAGATCTTGCCCAGCACCTCCCGGGCACACATCCGCTCCATCTGCTCCTTGGCCGGGTTGAATACGGTGATCTGGCAGTCCCGGTCGGTGAGGATGACCCCCTCGCTGACATGGGCAATGATCTCCCGCAGAGAAAAATTTTCCTCTTCTAGCTGCACCAGACGCCGGGCCTCCGTTTTGGTCATAATGACACCCCTTACTCTGCTTCTGTTTGGGTATTCCACGGCATTTTCTGCATAAAAGTATATAGGAAGCGCATCTGCTTTGCAAGCCCTTTCTGACAGGCCGGAGCGGGTCTGGTTTGGGGAAGCAGAGTTTTTTCAGCTCCGTTTTGGCGATAAAATATCTTGCTTTTTTACATATTTCTCGTATAATAGATACAAGAGGGCCTGTGAATTTGATACGGGTATTGGACATTCGCCCAAGTTTTGCCGCAGATTACCGGCGGTGCTGCACCGCTCATATGGAAAGGACGATATCAAATGGAATTAACAATGGAGCAAAAGCGAAAAGCACTGGCGTTGTTTGATACTCCGGAGGAGTTTTACCCCGAAGCGATGAAAATGCTCACAAACCAGGAGCTGGAGCTGGTTCTGCTGATGGAGAAAAACATCATTCCGGAAGACGAGCTGGAAAGCCGCATTGGGGAAGCGGGCATTGCCAAATTTCCCAAAACGTTAATCCGCACCGCCTATACCCGCTGTGTCACCCAAAAGGTCCGCCTGGAGGACAATACCCTTTGCTATCAGATCATGAATTTCTACGCCCGGTATCCCTACTTCGCTCAATTTGAGTTCGAGGAGTATACCCGGTTCCCACGTGCGCGGAAGGAGCGGCTGAACCAGTGGGATTACAGCGTCTACCTGGCGGAGTGCCGGGATATGGTCAAAGCCAAGCTGGATGGACAGAATATCTATCTTCATGACGGAGACTTTCTAACCCTGGAACAGGCCATTGAGTCCATTCAAAACTATGAATTTCTTTGTGTCGTTCCCTGCAACTGCAAGTGCATGATGGATCTGACCCAGCGTCCCCGGGATGTCTGCCTGCATACCTGGAACGGTGAGAACAGTGCCTGGGACCGGGGCCATGGCCGCCAGATCACGGTGGAGCAGGCAGTGGAGCTGATTAAGATGTGGCGCTCCAGAGGACTGATGCAGAACGGAAACCCGTTTATGGAGGGCGGCTTCTGCAACTGTGACTGCCCGTCCTGCTATCCCATCCAGATGGCCAAGGAGCTGGGGGCCCAGGGGATCCATCCCCGGGCCTATTGGACCATCCATTGGAACGCCTCCAAGTGCATTAACTGCACCAAATGCACCAAGGTATGTAATTTTGAGGCCTTTACTGTGGGACCGGATAAGAAGGTGGAATTTGATCCCCAGAAGTGCTGGGGATGCACCGTCTGCACCGATAACTGCCCTGTCGGCGCCATTACAAAGACGCCGATTGAGGGTGCGCCGCCTATGCGTGAGCAGACAAACTATGAGGCGAAGGGCGGAGAAGCGGTTCATTAGGTCATCCTAAGCTGAAATGATAAGAAAAAGGACGCATCCTGACAGGATACGTCCTTTTTTATGGGAATCAGCGCCTGCGCAGCTCCAGAAGAGGAGCGAGCTGGAGATAGAGATCCCTCTTGCGCGGAGGAGTGATGCACGCCTCCTTGATGGGCTTGGCCAGCGCCTTGAGCTCCTGCACGCAGGCCTGCAGCACATCGTCGTCGCTGGAGTCAGTTTCGAGCAATGCCGCCGTCTGAGTCAGCTCAACCGGCTCAGGCGCCACAGCGCCGGCAATCAGCTTTGCCCTGCGCTCTCCGCCGCAGCGCAGTGCAAAATTAATCAGCGGGAAGTCAATGGTGGTGCGCATAGCATACTTGTGGAAACCGCTGCGCTCCTCCCCGCTGGGAATAGGGAGGTGGAAGTGCGTCACGATGACTGGCAGGTGCTCATGGCAACTGAGACCATTTGCTTCGATGTGGCGGTGAAGCAGCGAGGACAGCGGTTCAGATACTGTCCTGCCCTGCTCCAGGTAGCTGACCTCACACTCATACAGAAGAAGCGCCGTGGCAGCGTCGGAGTAGTAGATCGCACGGCAGACGGGTGAATTAGGAATCTGGTGGCAGACCTTGCCGCCGGTTTTGAAGCACAGAGGAATGGCGCTGCGCCAGCCTTCGCTCTGATTGAAGTAGATACAGCGGCGATCCTGCATAATATTGCCGCCAAGGGTTGCAATGTTGCGAATCTGGGGAGAGGCAACCACAGAAGCGGCCTGCGCTGCGGCGGGAAAGTGCTTTTGCAGCAGCGGAGACTCAGCAAGCTCGGTAAGGGTGACCGCCGCGCCAATGCGCAGCCGTTTGCCCTCAACCTCAATCCCGTGCAGCTCTGGAATGCGGGTGAGGAAAACAAGCTCCTGATCATCCCGGACATTGTTTTTGAAAAGAGGCATCAGATCCGTCGCACCGCCGACATACGTCGCATTGGAGTATTGCTGTGCGTCAAGAAGGGTGGTCGGAAAATGGTTCATGTTGCACTTCTCCTTCCGGCGTTGTGAGAGAGGATGACAAATTCATCACACAGCGGAATCTTATTCAGCTCGCGTTCCGTGGCCGCGCTCACAGCGTTGACAATGGCCGGGCCAACCGGGACTGTGGCGACTTCGCCGACGCTCTTGGCGCCATGGGGGCCAGTGGGCTCATAGCCATCGACAATCTCGACATGGGTGGGAGGCATGTCGCCCGCCTGCGGGATGCGGTAATGCAGCAGGTCGGTTGACAGTGTCTTTTTCGTGAGGTGGTTGAGCTCCATACGCTCCATCAGCGCGTAGCCGACGCCCTGAGCGATACCGCCTTCGAGCTGCCCCTCTACAGTCAGGCGGTTGATCGGCGTACCGACGTCGGCCACCTCAATGATGTGCAGCAGGCGGATCGAGTTAAATTTGGGAAAATACTCCGCCTTGACGAGGCACACGACGAAGGGTGGAGGGCTGGCCTGGGCCTTATAGGAGCCGCTGCCGATGATAACGCCGCCATGCTGGTTGAAGGAGACCTTACGCACCGCCTCACGGAAGGTGAGCGTCTCCTCCGCGGTGCCGGGGCGGGAGATGGTAAACCCGGTACCGGCATTTTGAACATCGGCCTCCGGCTCGGTCTCCTTGATTTGGGCGAGCAGCTTATCGCGGGCGTCCTGCGCGGCCAGTGTGACGGCGTTGCCGCACACAAAGGTCTGACTGCTGGCAAAGGTGCCGGTATCATAGGGGGTGAGGAGGGTATCGGCCGCTTTAATCTGGATATCCTCTAACGCCGCCCCAAGGGTCTCGGCGACAATTTGACAGATCATGGTCTCGCTGCCCTGGCCGATATCGGCGGAGCCAACCAGGACGCGGACGGTGCCGTCGTCATTTATCATGATGACGGCGGAGCTCAGGCCCTCGCGGGAGGACGGACCGGAGCCGTGGGTTGCGAAAGCGGTTCCCCACGCCTGGTGTACGTCCTCGTTCCAAAGGATGCCCTCCGCCGCATCAATCCGGCTGCGGATTTCGTTGGCCCTGGCGGCGCACGCTTCAATGGCACAGCTTGTAACGGGGGTGTTAAGTCCGGGGAAGCATTCCCCCACCTTGACATGATTTTTCAGGCGGAATTCGATGGGATCCATGCCAAGCCTCTTTGCCATGCGCTCCATGAGAATCTCACGGCCGAAGGAGAGCTGTGTATTGCCGTAGCCGCGGAACGCGCCGCCGCAGATATCGTTGGTCAGCACGCTGTAGCCGTTGAACAGATAGTTGGGAATGCGGTACTCCACCTTGCGGCTTGCACCGGCGACAATGGTTGGACCGTGGACGGTGTAGGGGCCGATATTGGCCAGATAATTGGTCTCGAAGCTCTGAAGCGTGCCGTCCTCCTCCGCGCTGATCTCAATATCCACCTCGCTGCCGAGGCGGACAGCCACAGCGGTCATCTCCTCCTCGCGGGTATAGACGCATTTGACAGGGCGCTTGAGCTTTTTGGACATGAGGGCAATGACAGGCTGGGAGTGCAGTTGCTGGCGTGAGCCAAAGCCGCCGCCGACAGCGGGCTTGATAAAGCGCACCTGCGTCTCCTTCAGGCCAAGGACCTCGGCCACGATGCGCCGCTCCTGGAAGACGGTCTGTGAGTTGCTGTAGACCGTCAGCTCCCTGCCGCTGCTGAAGTCGCACAGGCAGGCGGTGGGCTCAATGGGCACATGCTGCATGGGCTGAGTAGAGAAATGGCCCTTGAGCACGATTGGCCCCTTGCTGCTCACATCCCCCTGGGCCACCTGCCGGTGACGGACAATGTTATTGTCACTCAGGTGGGGTTCAATCTGCCGCGCTCCCTCAGCCATTGCGTCCCGGATATTGAGAATGGGGGCGTTGATCTCAAACTCAAGCTTGACCAGGCGGGCCGCCTCGCGGCAGGCCTCCGGCGTCTCTGCCGCGATACAGAGCAGACGGTCGCCGATGAATTTTGGCTCTTTGGTCAGGACGTGTACGTCCTTGAGCAGCAGTTCCGCCGGCGGGTTGCCGGAGGGGTTGTAAAGGGCAGCGGGGACCTCGTCGGGCAGCAGGCAGCCGAGGTACCCGGGGACTTTTTCCGCTTCAGAGACGTCGATATGCAGCACCGTGGCGGAGGAATAGGGGCTGCGGACCACGACGGCATAGGCCTGACCGGGCAGGTTCAGGTCATCCGTGTAGGAAATCTGACCCAGCGCCTTATCCATGGATTCGCGCCGGGGAATGTAATGGTCAACTACACGAAAATCCTGTTTCATCTCTGCGCCTCCTGTTCCATGCGGCTGACGGCCAGCTGAACAGCTTCAACAATTTTGCTGTAGCCGGTACAGCGGCACAGATTGCCGGAGAGGGCTTCGCGGATGGTCTCCTCGTCGGGGTGGGGGTTGCGGTCGAGCAGGGCCTTGGCGGAGAGAATCATGCCGGGCGTACAAAAGCCGCACTGGATGGCGCCAGCGTCGATGAAGGCCTGCTGCAGAGGATGGGGGTGCTCCGCCGTTCCGATGCCCTCGATGGTAATAATATTCGCCCCGCCGGCCTGCTCGGCAAGGATGCAGCAGGAGTTGACGGCACGACCGTTGTAAATCACGGTGCAGGCGCCGCATTCGCCCAGCTCGCAGCCGCACTTGACACCGGTCAATCCCGCCTTTTCACGCAGCAGCTGCAGCAGTGTCTCTTGCGGCCCAGTCTCGAAGGAACACTGCACGTTGTTTAATGTGATGGTGACCATGCTCATAAAACAGCTCCAATCGATAAGTAAAATACCATCCCTTTATGCGCCTTCGGCTTCTTCGACGGCCTTGAGCAGTGTGCCGTTTTTGATAACCTGGTAGGACTTCTCAATGTCGATACTCAGGTTGCGGTCCGTGTCATAGTAGAGGATGGTCTGGCGGTAGGCGTTCTTCAGGGGACCGGTGACCTTGCCGAGCTTGAGCAGATTGTCAGCGCGCAGATCCCGGCGCATTTCAACCGCCTGTGCGGCGTGCATCATCTCAATACCCAACATGTAGCGAATGTTATCGACAATGCGCAGAGAACGCAGACCGGCCAGAGGCAGGTTGCTGGCGTGATCCTCAATGCCGTTTGCAAAGGAGGTGATATCCGCAGTTGTGGTGTTGGACAGCCAGCGGTTTTCAGCGTCGAGCGCGGCAATGGTTTTCTGAATGGTGGAAAACGCGATAGTTTTGACCTCGTGGGGGGTCAGGAAGCGGGTCAGGCCCGTGAAGCCGGGGTCAACGATTTTATAAAGGCGGTTTGTGATGGCGTGGGACATATGGCACAGGGCGGAGGCCAGCATATCGACCCCGAGAGAGAGGGTGGTGACCTCAAAATTGGGGCTGACGGAGGTGGTGCCCTCTTCATAGAGGATACAGGGGTTATCGTCAGTGCGGTTGATCTGCAGCGCAAGGAATTTCTTCACATAGTCCAGTGCGTCATAGACTGAGCCGTTGATGGCGGCGGCACAGCGGAAGGAAAGGGGGTCCTGCAGAGCGCGCTTGGAGTCGGGCTGCTCCAGATAGCTGCCCTCCAGAAAACGGCGGCATTCGGCGGCACAGTGGATTTGTCCGGGCAGGCCGCGCACCTCGTTCACACGCTCCCCGAGGGGCTGAAGGCCGCCGTTGAGGCCCTCCAGGTGCAGGCAGTAGACCGCGTTGCTGAGCTTGATCAGGTCTTCGACCTCTTTGACAAGCAGGACAACCATGGATTCGCCCTGCGCGTTGGAGGAGACGATGGAAAGTCCGTCCTTGGGTCCGAGGATGGCGGGCTCCATGCCCTCTGCGTGGAGCGCGTCGATGGCGGGGACAATCTCACCGTGATATTCAACCTCGCCCTGGCCGATAATGGCCTGACCAATCAAACTCATTGTGCTAACGTCCCCCTCGCCGACGGCGCCGCGGCGCAGCGCACGGGGATGGATGCCTCGGTTCAGAAACTCTTCATACATCTTCAAAATACTTGAGGAGATACCGGTGCGCCCGCAGAGCGCGGTGTTGAGGCGGATACACATCATGGCACGGACCTCCTCCACACTGGCAAAGGGTGCCACGCCAAGAGAGTGACTGTTGATCAGGTTGCGATTGTACTGCTCAAAAAAGTCCTGGCTGAACTCCCGGTCCTTGTTCCAGCCAACGCCGTGGTTCAGGCCGTATACAGGCTTGCCTGAGGCCGCCATGTCGAACAGTACCTGGCGGGCGCGGTCAACCAGGGGGATTACCTCGGGGTTGATCTTAACCTTCCGGCGGTGATAGACAACGGAAAAGAGGTCCTCCAGCGTCAGCTCCTTGCCATTCAACAGTAAAATATCGTCCATAAATATGTCCTCCTTACAGCAAATTGCAGATTCTTTATGTAATGGACAGCGGAGTACATTAATACACTGTAATGCTAATGCAGGGACGTTTAAAAAGCGTTGAAAAATAAACAGAGCAGAAAAAACCTCGCGCCGGTAAAATTAAACGGTTTTTCAACGCTTGAGTATTAAATTTGACAGCGTGGAGGGATGCGGTAATTTTGTGACAGAGGCACACAGAATACTGCCTTGTTCTGCAAATCACGTGCAGGGAAGTGGAGAGTCCCTGTGCAGAAAACAGGAGGAGAACATGCTTACTATAATTGACAACATTACAATCGTCTTGTGTGTGGTCGGCATCTTCGCAATCAGTATTTTCATGAGTAAGCGAAACACTGATATGGAGGCTTACTATCACGCCAACAAGGCACTGCCCTGGTCTCTTGCAGTAGGAACCATTGCTGCATCCTGGTACGGCGGCAATGGTACAATCGGCACAGTGGGGTATGTTACCACTATGGGCCTGTCTGCATTTTTTATTTGGTCTATCGGCGCGCACCTTGTTCGCTTCCCGCTGGCTCTCTGGGTTGCCCCCAGAATCTCGGTGAAGGTAAATTCAACCATGACGGAGCTGCTCGACCGCTTCTATGGCCGCATTGCTTCCTTTGTCGGCGCACTGATTCTGATTGTCACCTCGCTCTCCCTCTCTGAGATCAGTGCCTGCGGTTATGTTGGCGTTGCAGCATGGGACGCTAACAAGTTCGTTGCTGCGGCAGTTGTCATTGCCATTTCGATTGGCCTTACCTGTGTAGGCGGACTGCTGGGTGTCGCCATTACTGATATGATCTTCTTTTTCCTGATGATTGTATCTGTTGCGGTCGTTTTCCCCAGCGCTTTCTATGGCATTGGCGGCTTTGCCGCGCTGGATGAGATCCTTGGCGCTGTTGACACCACAATGATGATGCCCTTTGGCGGCATTCCCATGGGCAGGGCAATAGTCCTGATTCTTGTGTGCATCAATGTTTATAAGGATCCTGCCTTCTATCAGCGGTTTACCGCCTCCAACGGCCCCAAGGTTGGCAAGCGCGCGATGCTGACATGCTTCTCCATCTGGCTGAGCATGGACGTCTGCCTGATGTTTACGGCAATCGTTCTGCGCGCGATGGATCCTGCCCTGACCATCCAGCCTGAGGTTGCCTACATCCAGCTGGTGCTCAGCGGCCTGCCTCCCATTGGAAGAGGTTTGTTCATCTTCGCGATGATGGGCGCTATTATTTCGACAGTGGACACCTACTATCTGGTGGGCGGCGAGATTGTCTCCAATGATATTGTGGGTGTGCTGCGTAAAAATCCCCTTTCTGACAAGGAGTCCATCTGGATTTCCCGTATCGCCTGCGTGATCTTCGGTATTATCGGCCTGAGCGTCGCTTTCAGGTTCCCCCTGGTCTACGATGCAATGATCTTCGTTACCAGTCTGAGTATGTCTGCGCTGTTTGTCCCTGTTATTGTGGCGATTATGTATGATGGCAAGAAGACAAACATGTCCGGTATCCTCTCGATGTTCGCAGGCATTATTTCCTGGGTTTGGTTTACTTATAATCCGCTCAGCATTGAATGGCTTGGCGGTGATATTGATGCCATGCTTGTGTCTCTGCCCATCTCTTTTGTGGCGTTCCTGATTGGCAATCAGTTTGGCCGTGTGCTGAATACTGGCTTTGTGACTCCGGAGGCGGGCGCGGCGCTGGAAGGTACTGTTATGACCTCCAGCGGACCGGTCAGCCAAGAGGAGTATAAGAGGGAGATCCGTGTTGAGTGGTTTGGCATTGACGGCGCCCTCTGCCTGGTCTACGCGGTGCTCGCCTGCTTCTATAGCTTTGGAATTATTAACCGTATCGACTGGATTGTCGGCTGGGCCGCGCCTGTTGTCGCCGGCGGTACCACAACGGTGATTTTCCTGCGCTATCTGTACGAGGTCTTCACCTTCGGCAAAACACCTGCCAGTAAGTAAGAGCTAAAACGCACGGAGAAGGCAGATCCTAGAAAGGATTTGCCTTCTCTTGCGCTTTTACCGCTGTCAATTCAGAACTTTTTCTGAATATAAGAAAGGATTATTGATCATGAGGATTACAGCTACGCCCAAAACGATGAGTCCCGAAGAGGCTATACGAAAAGCCCGCGGCGGCGGAAATGCACTCGGCAGGGCAATGTATGGAAGTAAAAGTATCACGCTGAAGCTGATGTATTTGGAAAGCAGAGAGGTAATTCTGCAGCTGAATTATCAGCCGGCTCCCCTGCTGCGCTGGCTGCACATTCAGCCCAAGGGGCCGGAGAGCCAGAGGATCCGCATGATCGTCGAGGGGACGCGCTGTACAGGCAGCTACGCCGAGGACCCCATCGAAACCGAGACGGTTGAGGTCGAGGATGAGGGCTGCGTTCAGAACACAGAGTTTCCCGATGAAAAAATCATTGCAGCTGCCAAGCGCCCCGCCCTGCGCATGGTGCGGCGGCAGATCGGCCGTGTTGCAACGGCCGATGTTGTCTCAATGCGTTCGGTATACCGGCCCTACTATATCGCCTTTTACGGTGAGCTGAAAATGGGGGAGCGCGTACGCTATCTTCCAATCGCAGCAGACGGATTCCGCGTGGATCGAACCATCTAACCCTTCAGCGGGAATGGAAAAGCCTGTCAAAACTCCTCGCTTTTAGCAAGGATTTTTGACAGGCTGTATTCATTTACCCTAATCAAACAGTCCATCGTTCCGCTCCTCCAGCGCCTTGATGGCGTGGTAGGTATATTCGCAGTAGGGGACGGGGATACCCGTCTCCTCCGCCATGCGAAGCATGTGCCCGGCAAACATATCGATGTCCGTGTGCCGGCCGGCCTCCAGGTCCTGGAGCGTGGAGTATTTGGCTGTTGAGGACTGGCCGGGGAAAATCAAGACATCCTCCGCCAGATGAATCCCCTTGGCAGCGGCTACAGCCACCACCTCAGACCAGAGCTTTTGGGCGAGGAACAACCCATGCTCGCTTTTAAGATACAGGCCAGCTGCCGCTCCAATAATCGCTTGAGGAAGGTTGTTGGCGATGTTGCTGGCAAACTTCAACCAAATATCTGTCAGTATATCGTCAGAGCATTGCCAACGGAGGCGGGTTCTGGAAAACAAGTCTGCCAGAGCGTCTGTTTTCCACTGGTCCTCCGCCCTGGCATCCGGTAAGCCGAAGCTGAGACCAATCACCCTGTCCGGCTCAAACCGGACCTCTCGACCTGTCCGCTGAGAGGCAATACGGATGACGGAGTGAACCACATGCTCCGCGCCTGCAGCCTGAGCCACTCGGCTCTCACTGTCCACGCCGTTAAGAAGACTGAGTACCAGGGTGTCCGGCCCTACGAGGGGAGTGAGCATGGCAATCGCCTCGTCCAGTCCGCTGTATTTGGTGGAAATGAAAATTAAGTCCTGGGGCCCTGCATGGCTGGGCTCCTGCACCTGGAGCGGATAATGCACTCCATTGATGATAACGCCGTCACGCTCCAAACGCTCTTTGCGTGTTCCCTCCGCCACTACAGTGAGGGCAACATTGGCAGCGCCTTCAAGGCCCCAGATCAGATAGGCTCCAACCGCACCCGCTCCAATCAGAGCGATTCTGTGAATTTTCAAAAGTTGTTCCTCCCGTTTTCCGTCAGTCCAGCTCCAGAGTTCTTTGGACAGCTACATGCCCCTTTGTCTCCCGCTACCATTCCCGTTGAATTTCACTTTTATCAACCTGATATTCGGACAGGAATTCCGCAAGGTCATTGCCGTCCCGGATCAGCATCAGGTCGTCAAATTTGCCGCTGACAGGGTCCTTGAAGCCCGCGACCTGTTCGCCGGTGCAGATACTGGAACGAATCACAGGAATTTTCCCGGCTTTGCTGTATGGCGGAGCCATATGCTTTTTTCGCTTTCCGAATATAGCTAGTCCACACCTTTCTGTAAACCATTCAGCAGTCCCCGACACCCGGCGAGCACATCCTGCCATGTGGCCTCGAAGTCCCCGGTGTACCAGGGATCGGCTACCTCGTCATCGGGACGGCCCGCAAACTCCAGCAGCAGGTGTATTTTCCGGCTGTCTCCGCAGATGCGGTGCATATTCCGCAGGTTGGCCTGATCCATTCCAATCAGAAGGTCGTACTGAGCGCAGTCTTTTTTCCTCAGCTGGCGGGCGGTTTTCCCTGCGCAGTTGATGCCATGCTCGGCCAGCTTGCGTTGGGCTGGGGGATAGACCGGATTGCCAATCTCCTCGGTGCTGGTGGCAGCGGACTCGATATGGAACTGGCTTTCCAACCCTGCGTTCCTCACCAGGTCTTTCATTACAAACTCAGCCATCGGGCTGCGGCATATATTCCCATGGCAGACGAAAAGTATTCTTGTCATATCCTGAAACCTCTTGAATGTATTGATATTCCGGGCATCGCAGGTATTTTGCGGTATTTTCTGCTGTTCATTCTCTTGGCATATCTCGGCATAATACGGCACAGCTTTGACCCC
>JAAVYL010000078.1 GCA_022791075.1 Lawsonibacter sp.
CAGAATATCATTCTGGCGGACGATGGTGACCTCCTCGCCGTCCAGCTTGACCTGGGTGCCGGAATACTTGCTGGTGATGACCTTGTCGCCCACCTTCACGGTCATGACGACCTCCTTGCCGTCCACAGTGCCGCCGGGGCCGACGGCGATGACCTCAGCCACTTCAGGCTTCTCCTTGGCGGCGCCGGTGAGGATGATGCCGCCCTTGGTGGTCTCCTCGGCCTCCACCAGCTTTACAATGACGCGGTCAGCCAGGGGTTTGAGTTTCATAACGGGTTCCTCCTTATATAACCTAATTTTTTGGATCAACAATTTTTTGTTTAGCACTCATTTATATCAAGTGCTAACCCTGTACAAGATAATAACCTCTTCCGGCAAAAAAATCAACCCCTAAATAAAAAAATTTGGGGCTGATTTGAAAGGATTTACATTTCGTTCACAAACGGACGGACAGAGTGCTAAAATAATCTAGTGCTCCAGCTTCGCTTTTCCGGTGACCTCGTCCATATGAATCCTCCAGACGGCAGTGACAGAAAGACTCTTCTCCACGGCTGCCTCAAAGCTGTCCATGTGCTCCGGGGTGAGCTTTTGGCACAGCGCCCGAAGAGCCTGGGTCTGTTCAGCGGGATCCGTAACCTCACTGGCTGTTCCGGTCACAATGGCGGACTGATAATAGGTGGTATACATGGACGGAGGCACGAAGGCGGGCCGGTCCTCTCCCACAAAGGTAATACATACCTGAGGAAACTGGCGCAGCAGGTGAACCTTCCGACCCTCCCGGGCGCAGTGGAAATATAGAACATCTCCTGTCCGTACAAAAGAGACGGGCAGGCAGTAGGGCGTATTCTCTCCCGTGGAGAGGGCCATTACCCCATGGGTGCAGCGGTCAATAACAGCCATAGAAAAATCCCAGCTCCGGGCGCGGTCGGTTCTTCTCATACCGGTTCCCCCTTTGGTGATTTCGGACCGTCCAGCAGGCGGGTGACGCTCAGATAGAGGGCGGAGGGATCCCTTTGAAATACCTCAGCCCAGCTCTGTGCCTGCTCTGCGCTGGGGGCCAGAAGCGCCATATGGAGCAGGGGAGAGGAGCCGTCCTCCAGGGTCAGGCACAGGGTGGCGGTGCCGTCGGCGTTGTCCATAATCTGGGAGCGGACCTGGGCCTCCCGCCGCAGGGCCTCGTTTACCTTAACCAGGTTTTCATCGCAGTGCCGCCGGACGGAACGGGGCAGACTGCTTTCACAGATCTGGCTGTTGCGCCGGCCCTTTTCTGTGATGGTGTAGCGGTCGTCCTCTTTGGACAACTGGCCGGTGGCCACCATGTGCTCTACTGCCTGGCTGAGGGAGAAATAGTCCACCCCCGCGTCGCACAGGGCCAGCTCAAACAGCTGCAAAAATTTGATGGGGCCGGCAGCCCGGTCCATAATGTATAGAACAAGCAGCTTCAGGTCCAGGTCGTCCTGGATAAATCCAATGGGCGGCATAATAGGCCTCCCCTCCTTCTTCCGAATAGCTCTATTATAGCGGCAAAGGGGAAAAAGAGCAAGAGAAAAACCGTCCGCTCTGCACCAAAACCTGTGGAGAACATAAGATGTGTTGTAAGCAAAACCCTTACCGGGCGCTCAGGCGCCTGTGACCATCCAAATCTAGGAGGGAATTCTATGCCAGAAAAGGTCGTGCCCGGCCCCGTCTGCGAGGACCGCAGTATCCGGGAGGCCGTGTGCATACACACAAGAAAAATCTTTGACTCATGTCGAGATAAGGACTGCGTTGAAGACCTGAGAGTTTATCCCACCCGCTGTTCTCAGGAGGTGATTGACCGGGCTCAGTCCATCAAGGCTGGCGCTGCCGAGCTGCTGTATGCGTACATCGATGTGGAACCAGTCACGTTTAACCGGGGCTTTTACACCGTGGATGTGAGGTATTTTTACCGCATTACCGCTGACGCCTTTGTGGGCGCAGCCCGCCCTGTTCAGGTCTGCGGACTGGCGGTGTTCAGCAAGCGGGCGGTGCTCTTTGGCAGCGAGAGCGGCTCCAAGAGCTTTACCTCGGACGGCAACGAGAACCAGGTTCAGTGCGTGCCTCAGTCCAACCTCCCCACGGCGGTTGTGGAGGCCGTTGATCCGCTGATTTTGAGCCTGAAGCTGGTGGATGTGTGTGAGTGCCGCCCCTGCGACTGCGGCTGTGTGGATATTCCCATGGCTGTGGCTGCCTGCTTCGGCGATGAGCTGGTGTTCAGCGGAGATCAGCACAGGGTGTTCGTCTCTCTGGGCCAGTTCTCCATCATCCGCATGGAGCGGGATACCCAGCTGCTCATCCCGGCGTATGACTACTGTATCCCCACCAAGGACTGCAGCTGCGGCGACGACAGCTGCCAGGAGGACCCCTGCGATCTCTTCCGCCATGTCCAGTTCCCTGTGGACGAATTCTTCCCACCCAATACCATCACCACGACCAGCAGTGCAAACGGCAGCATTTGCGGAGGATGCTGCCGGTAAGGCTGAAGGAATCGACAGTGTTGAAAAGCACTGCTGAATTTGAGGGGCCGCCCGGTGGGCGGCCCCGTTTTTCCAATTACATCAGTGGTGCAAAGACACGCAGGATGCTGCGGTAGAGCTGAAGGAGGATATTCAGGTGCTTGAATTGGCGCAGGGAGTAGACCTCTGAACGCTGCAGAGTTTCCTCAAAATCCTGGCGGATGTCCCGGATGCAGGGGGCCTCGCACAGCCAGACGCCGTCTTCAAAGTGAAGAAAGAGACTGCGGTAATCCAGGTTGACTGTGCCCACAGTGGCGAAGCGGTCGTCCACTACAAAATTCTTGGCGTGAATAAATCCCGGGGTATATTCATAGATTCTGACCCCCGCCTCCAGTAAGGGCTGGTAGTGGGCTCGGGTCACCTCAAAAACGTAGCGTTTGTCGGGAATATGGGGGGTGATGATACGCACATCCACGCCGGATTTGGCGGCGTTGCAGAGGGCCGTGTTGGTGGCCACATCAATAATCAGGTATGGGGTAGTGATATAGATATAGTTTTTGGCTTTGGAGATCATGTTGAGATAGACTGCCTGGCCGACCGCCTCCCGGTCCAGAGGGGTGTCGGTGTAGGGCTGGACATATCCGGTCCAGGGCCGCACCGGGGCGGCGGGGGGGCGGAACCGCTCAAAATCCTCGTCCCAGTTGGCAATGTGGTCCCACATGGTGAGGAACATGACTGCCATAGACCAGACCGCGTCCCCATCCAGCAGGATAGCACTGTCCTTCCAGTGGCCGAAGCGTTCCCGCATATTGATGTACTCATCGGCCAGGTTGATGCCGCCGGTGAAGCCCACCCTGCCGTCAATAATAAGCAGCTTGCGGTGGTCCCGGTTGTTCAGCCGCAGGGACATTACCGGCATCAGCCGGTTAAATACCCGGCACTGAATTCCCTTTTGAATCAGTGTCTCATTGTAGTCCCGGGGGAGGGTGAACATACAGCCAAAGTCGTCATACAGCACCCGGACCTCCACGCCCTGAGCGGCCTTTTTCTCCAGAATGGACAGGATGCTGTCCCAAAAGACTCCGGGCTGAATGATGAAATACTCCAGAAAAATGTATTTCTCGGCCTTCTCCAGTTCCTCCAGCATCCGTGGGAAGGCGACGTCCCCCAGGGGAAAATACTCTGTCTCGGTGTTGGTGTAGGCGGGGCAGGCAGCGCGGCGCTCCAGATAGCTGGCCTGGCCGGCAGCGTCTCCCCCGAGGGGGAGTAGATCGTCAGACTTGAAGTCCTCCCTCAATGCGGCGGCAGATTTTTCCAGCATCCCCTGCATACGCTTCTGAGTTCGCTTGGGAACGGCTCCGCCCCCCACCAGCAGGAAGAAAATACCTCCGAAGACGGGGAAGGGTAAAACCAGCAGGAGCCAGGCAATTTTATAGCCCGGCTCCATACGGCTGCCCACAATGGCCAGAGCGGCCAGCACGCTCAGGGTAATGCAGCACCAGTAAAAGGTCTCGGTGTACTCTGAGAAGGAGGACACCATGACAAACAGTGTGGCCAGCTGAGCCAGCAGGGCCAGACTTACGAAGACCGAGCGGTGAAAGAGAATATAGAGTATTTTTTTCATAAAAACCTCCGCGCGGGGGGCGCGTGTGTGGGAGCCGTAGCTATTCCTGGAGGAGTACAGAACAGACCGCGGCGGTGTCTGTAAGTTCAATGACTCCGTAGCTGGAGCGGCTGGGGCCGGGGTTCAGCATCCACAGCCCGTCCTCCAGCTGCTCACACACGGCCCGATGGGTATGGCCAAAGAGGAGAATATCCGCCTTTGCGGCCCGCGCGTCGCTGATAGCCATATCATATCCGCTTTTGACACCCCAGCGGTGCCCATGGGACAGGAGGATGGACCTGCCCTCCAGAACAATCTGCTTTTTTACGGGCATTGTTGTCCAGCCGTCGCAGTTGCCGGGGACCATACAAAATGGAAGCTTCGGGTAGAAACGGGCCAACTCCTCGGCATCATCCACCATGTCCCCCAGGTGGATGACCTGCTGAGGCAGGTGGCGGTCGATGGCAGCGTACATCCCGGCCAGGGACCGGTGTGAGTCGGAAAAAACCAAAATTTTCAAGGGTGTCACCTTGGCCTTTCTTCGCATATACTGGAATAGTCAACAAAGCCAGAGGCGTTTGTCCAAGCGTGCGGGCAGAGGCCGGCTTTGGAGAAACTCAAAATCCAACGGGGAGTGACAGACATGGAATTGTCTCAGGCAGATCGGGACGCTTTGGCCCAGCTGGCCAAGTCCAGCGATGCACAGAGGCTGATGTCTCTGCTGAAGCAGCAGAGCGGTGGCGTTCAGCAGGCGGCCCGGGCGGCCGCGGCGGGGGACCCCAGCCAGCTGATGGATATGATGAACCGGCTGATGAACAGCAGGGAGGGAGCTGAGCTGGTGGACAGGATCGGTACCCAGGCCAAGCAGGCGGGGCTGAAGTAGGGCCGACCCTTGGCACCCCGCAGGGGAAGCGGCACAACAGGCGGACAGGGGGGAGAACCGTGGCAGGGTTTGAGGAACAACTGAATTCCATCCTGGGCAACCAGGAGGCAATGGGTCAGATTATGGCTCTGGCCCGGTCTCTGTCCGGGGACCAGCCCTCCCAGGAGGCGCCTGCCCTGAACAGTCCGGAACAGCCGGCGGATGAGCCGGCCGGCGCTGCGCCCCAGGAGGAAGTCCCGGATGTGTCTGCCCTGCTGGGCCAGATTGACCCCCAAATGCTTCGGACGGGAATGGAGGTACTGCGTCAGGTCCAGAGCACGGAGGACCGCACTGCCGCCCTGCTCAACGCCCTGCGCCCCTTTCTCAGGGAGGAGCGGCAGGCCCGGCTGGACCGGGCCCTGCGGATTGCCCGGATGGCCAAGGTGGTCCGGGCGGCCCTGGGCGCCCTGGGGGGGAAGGAGGGGGAGCGTGTATAACCGCTACATACCGGAGGATACCTCCTATAACCGGATAGAGGTGCCGCCGTCCCCAAGAGGGCCGGAGAGGCCGTCTCAGCCGCGTCAGGCCCCCTTCCGGGAGCTCTTTTCAGGGAAGGAGGGGCTTTCCGCTCTCTTCAGGGGCGGCGGGCTGCCTGGGGGCGGAGAGGGCCTGTCCGGACTGCTGAAGACCTTCCACCTGGAGCATATCGACAGCGGAGATATTCTGCTGCTGCTCATCCTGCTCTACCTGCTGGTGGAGGGAGAGGACATGGACCTGGTGATTGCCCTGGGGCTGGTGCTGATCATGGGGCTGGGGGAGGATGAACCGTAGAAAAGCGGTTCACCGCTTCGCCTGTTATGATCCGAGGGTGTGCAGAACGGTCCCGTCCGGCAGCGCGAAGGAGGCGCCCGCAGGACAGGGAGATTCAGGGGAATATGCGGTCATACGGTAGATGAGCTGTCCCGCCTCCTCCGTCTCAGCAGAGATCAGCAGGCCGCTGTTCACGCCGACCCAGAACCGCTGGAGCTGCTGGGCCCGGTGAACCTCAACCAGGATACAGGGAATGTCTCCCCGCATCTCATAGCCAGTGGAAACAATTTCCTCTGGCTCCAGCTTCAGCACTGTCTCATAGGTGGGGATGTGCTGGGCCAGGTCGGAGGACCTTTCGTCTGCCGGGGCTTTTTCATACTGGCTTGAGCCGTCGTACCAGTAGTACACATCGTCCGCGCCGGCCAAATCGTGCCGGACCACCCCGGATGGCAGAACTTGGCGGCTGTGGGTCCAGCCGCCGTCCTCCCACACCTGAACCTGGGTGGAGGAGGAGCCCCCCGTCCAGAAAGTCTCAACCGTCAGCTCCCGGTAATAGCTGAGAGGACGGGAGAGGGTGGCTATCACCCCTGTGACTGTCTGAGGGGTGACGTCC
This sequence comes from Lawsonibacter sp., assembly GCA_022791075.1. Taxonomy (GTDB): domain Bacteria; phylum Bacillota; class Clostridia; order Oscillospirales; family Oscillospiraceae; genus Lawsonibacter. Next base: position 6,363 of record JAAVYL010000078.1, read on the forward strand.
ACCCGTTGATAGGTCTGGCCGGGAGCAGCAGAGCCGGGCGGGTCCTCTGAGCTGGTGCTGGAGGAGGGGAGAACCACCTGCGGGGTATTCAGGGCAAAAAGTCCCCGGCCAAAGCTGGTAAACATGGCCCCCACAATGAGGGCCACAATGGCAATGACAATCAGAAGCCGGTTTTTCTGTTCCAAAGGCCTACCTCCAAGTGAAAATACACGTTTATTGTCCCCGGAATTCCTCCGGCGGATTCATCCGCAGGCCGAACTGCCAGGCGATGGCGTCAGCAATGCGGCGGCAGGCCTGACCGTCTCCATAGGGGTTGGCAGCGTGGGCCATTGAGTCATATTCACGCTGGTCGGACAGCAGACGGGAGGTCATTTGGAAAATGGATACCTCCTCCACGCCGGCCAGGCGTACGGTGCCCGCCGCAACTGCCTCCGGACGCTCCGTTTCCCGGCGCAGGACAAGCACCGGCTTGCCCAGGGCGGGAGCCTCCTCCTGAAGGCCGCCGGAGTCGGTCATGACCAGATGGCACCGGGACATCAGGTTGTGCATTTCATCGACGGCCAGGGGAGCGATGAGGTGAATGCGGGGGTGGCCGTCCAAATATTTGTGGGCGGTCTCCTGAACCACAGGGGAGGGATGGACGGGGTAGACCAGCTCGGTGTCCGGAAAGGCGTCAGCCACCCGGCGCAGGGCGGTCATAATATTGGCCATGGGCTGGCCGTAGTTCTCCCGCCGGTGGCAGGTGACAAGGATTACCTTTCGGCTGTCGTAATCCAAATGGTTCAGAATATGCTCCCCAAAGGAGAAGTGCCTGACCACTGTGGTCTGAAGGGCGTCGATAACGGTGTTTCCCGTTAAAAAGACCCCTTGGGTGATATTCTCGCGGGCCAGATTGTCCCGGTTGGAGGCGGTGGGGCAGAAGTGCAGATCGGCAATGGCCCCCACCATCTTTCGGTTCATCTCCTCAGGGTAGGGGGACCACTTGTCGAAGGTGCGCAGCCCGGCCTCTACATGGCCGACCGGGATTTTGTGGTAGAAGGCGGCCAGAGCCCCGGCGAAGGTGGTGGAGGTATCCCCGTGGACGAGAACCAGGTCGGGCTTTGCCTCCTCCAGTACCCGGTCCATCCCCGTCAGGCATTTGGAGGTGATGGTGGACAGGGTCTGCCGTGGCTCCATTATGTCCAGGTCGAAGTCTGGCTTCAAACGGAAGATGTCCAGCACTGAGTCCAGCATCTCCCTGTGCTGGGCAGTGACGCAGCACAGGGCCTCAAATTCGGGGTGTCTGGTCAGCTCCAGGGCCAGAGGCGCCATTTTGATGGCCTCCGGCCGGGTGCCGAAAACGGTCATAACCTTGAGCTTGTTCATTTGTCCGACTGGTCCTCCTCACCGAAATAGTTTCCGCTGTCCATAGGGCGGCTCTTTCTGGGCCGGGCTACCCGGTGCTGGCCGGAGGGCTGAACGCCGCCGTCGCTGCCGCCGTGGTCCAGATAGAGCTTGGCCGCCACAGCTCCAGCGGCGCACAGGGCCACCAGAAACAGCATGGCCCGAACCACGCCGATGGTGGTGAGCACCACGGCGGACAGGCCCAGAATGGCGCTGATGATATACAGCACCGCCACAGCCTGCTTTTGGGTGAAACCCATGTCAATCAGCCGGTGGTGGATGTGGCCCCGGTCGGGCTTCATAGGGGACTGGCCGTGGGACACCCGGCGGAGGATGGCAAAGCTGGTGTCGAAAATGGGCAGGCCCAGCATGAGAAAGGGGACGGCAAAGGAAATGATGGTGTAAAATTTAAACAGTCCCTGAATGGACACCGTGGCCAGAATAAAGCCCAGAAAGGTGGAGCCAGTGTCCCCCATAAAAATCTTGGCCGGGTTCAGATTATAGGGCAGAAAGCCCAGGCAGGCCCCGGACAGAGCGGCCATGAGGATGGCCACGTCGGGCTCTTCCATGACGAGGGCGATGACCAGCAGGGTCATGGAGCTGATGGTGGACACACCGCAGGCCAGACCGTCCAGGCCGTCAATCAGGTTGACTGCGTTGGTAATGCCCACAATCCAGAATATTGTGATGGGCACGGACAGCCAGCCCAGCTCCCAGAAGGCCTCCTTGCTGAAGATGTTGGGGTTAGAGAGAAATTCAATCCGGTTGCCCTCCAGCACGGCAATGAGGGCTGCGCCGATTTGGATGAGGAACTTGGGCATGGCGGGCAGGGCGAAAATGTCGTCAAAGACGCCCAGGATGACAATGATCACACTGCCCAGGAGCATCCCCCGCAGTTCGGAGGAGAGAGGCAGAGAAATGAGTACACTGAGGATAAAGCCCAGGAAAATGGCCAGGCCCCCCATGCGGGGGATGGGGTGGTCGTGCATCCGGCGGGCGTCTTTGGGGACGTCCACAGCTCCAACCCGAAAAGCCAGGGAACGGATTACGGGGGTGGAGACCAGCGCCACCAGTGCGGCGGCCAGCAGGGCGGCCAGAGCCAGCCCCACTGCGGAAAGTTGGATCGACATAGTTGAGAACCTCTTTTATCTGTGGGTTTCCGTGATGCAGGACTTGGCCTGCACGATAGGGCTATCTGGCCACGAATCCTACCTTTTTATACACCTTGCGCAGGGTTTTGTTGGCCACATATTCGGCCTTGTCCGCGCCGGCCTGATACACGCCCTCCAGATAGGCCTTGTCAGCCAGCAGGCGCTCAGTCTCCTCCCGGATGGGGCGCAGGGCCTCTGCGACGGCTTCACCCACGGCGGGCTTAAAGGCGCCGTAGCCCTTGCCCTCAAACTCCGCCTCGATCTCCTGAAAGCTTTTTTCGGTGACGGAGGCGTAGATCTGGACCAGGTTGGACACGCCGGGCTTCTCCTTGGGGGCGAAGCGGACGCAGTGCTGGGTGTCGCTGTCAGTAACGGCGCGTTTGAATTTGCGCATGATGTCCTCCGGCTTGTCCATCAGGGTGACGCAGCCCTCCAGATTGGACTTGCTCATTTTGGAGGAGGGATCGTTGAGACTCATGATCCGGGCGCCCACCTTGGGGATGTGGGGGGCGGGAATTTTAAAGACGTCGCCGTAAATGCCGTTGAACCGCTCGGCGATGTCCCGGCAGATCTCC
>JAAVYL010000079.1 GCA_022791075.1 Lawsonibacter sp.
GATGAGGAGAAGTCCGCCCGCTCCGCCGCTATTCAGAAGGGCCTGGAGGGCTGCACCAAGACCCCCTTTGAGATGATGGAGCTGGCTGTGGAGACCCTGGAGCTTACCGCCTCCATCCTGGGCAAGAGCAACGACAGCGCCGCCAGCGACCTGGGCGTGTCCGCCCTGTCTCTGCGCGCCGCCATTCAGGGCGCATGGCTCAACGTACTCATCAACATCGGCAGCCTGAAGAACAAGGAGCTGGCCGAGGATTACCGCACCAGGGGCGAGGCCCTGCTGGCTAAGGCCCTGCCCCTGGCCGATCAGATCTACGACGCCGTAGTAAAGTCCCTGTAAAACAATTTAACCTGGTCAGAGTAGATACAGCGCGTCAAGTGCCATTGGATGGGAGGTTGCCAATGGACGAAGGGACGTGAAGCTCGCGTTGCTGTATCGCATCCGCTGCCATGGAGGAGTATGCTCCTTTCATGGCAACACGCCGTGAAAGGAGCGTATTATTATGTTTGAAAAAAAAGTAGATGTGAAGCTTATGTGCCAGCTGGCCCTGCTGGTGGCCCTGTATTACCTGCTGTCCATTACCCTGGTCATCCACACGGGAAACTTTAAGCTCACCTTTATCTCACTCCCCGTCATCGCCGCTGCCCTGCTCTATGGTCCGGGCGCGGGCTTTACCGTGGCGCTTCTGGGAGAATTTTTGGCTCAGATGAGCGGTCCCTACGGTCTGGCTCCCAATACCGTGCTGTGGCTCATTCCTCCGGCGGTTAATGGTTTGCTGGTTGGATTGGCCGGCCTTGTGATGTGGAAGCGGAAGAAGACTCTGGAGCGCCATCCTGTGGCCTGCTATGTGGTGTGTATCGTTTCCGCGGTGATCACCAGCGGAGTCAATACCCTGGTGCTGTGGGCGGACAGTATGCTGAATGGCTATTATAATTTTGCCTTTATATTTGGCAGTGCGGCGCTCCGTCTGGGCAAGGACCTGATTGTGGCCGCGATTGTTACCACAATGGCCATTCCGCTGGTCCATGCCCTGCGGCGCAGCGGGCTGGTTGCCGCTGCCGGCCGGCTTGACAAGCAGGCGCAATAGAAAGGAAGAACTGCTATGGATTGGAAGCTGCTGAAGGCTGAGAACTATGTGGCCACAAGCTGGTCCGGCGGAACCACCACCCAGCTGGCCATTGACCCGGAGGGGGCGGTGTATGCGGACCGGGATTTCCTCTGGCGGCTCAGTTCCGCCACTGTGGAGCTGGACCACTCCGACTTTACCCCGCTGCCCGACTATAACCGCTTTTTGGCGGTGCTGGACGGGGAAATCAAGCTGAAGATTGACGCCGCGGAACCCTTCCAGCTGGCTCCGGGCCGGGTCGTTGAATTTGACGGCGGCGTGCCGGTGGAGAGCTGGGGGCGGTGTGTGGACTTCAACCTGATGGTCCGCAAGGGGAAAGCCCAGGGCTCAGTGACTGTGCTGTCCAATACCCACACCTGCGACGGAACCTGGACCCCCGGTGCGGGGGATCTGGCCATCTACTGCGCCTCCGGCATGGTCCGTCTGCCGGAGTACGGCCTGGAGGCCAGGGCCGGTCAGCTGCTGCTGTGCCGGGGAGCCCAGGACGGGCGGGTTGATCTGGTGTGCGAGGCTGGAGCTGTGATGCTGGCCTGTGTCAAGGAGGCGTAACCCATGACAGGACAGGAAGCTGTCGATCTCATTCACCAGGAGGCGTGGACCGGGCGCAAGCCCGGTCTGAGCCGGACTCTGGAGCTGCTGGAGCGGGTTGGCAATCCCCACAATAAGCTGAAATACGTCCATATTACCGGAACCAACGGCAAGGGCTCCACTGCTGCGATGATCGCCTCGGTGCTGGCCCGGGCAGGATATACCACAGGTCTGTGTACCTCTCCCCACCTGTGGCGGTTCCATGAGCGGTTCCAGGTAAATGGAGAACCCATTCCCGACGAGACCCTGGGACGCATCGCGGAGCGGGTGATTCAGGCCGGAAAGGGCATGGAGGATCCGGCTACTGAGTTTGAGCTGATGACCGCTGTTGGAATGCTCTATTTTCTGGAGGCCGGGTGCGATCTGGTTGTGCTGGAGGTAGGGCTGGGAGGCCGGCTGGACTCCACCAACGTGATCCCCGCCCCGGAGGCCGCCGTGATTGTCAACATTGGGCTGGAACACACCGCCGAGCTGGGCAATACCCGGGCGCTGATCGCGCAGGAGAAGGCCGGCATCATAAAGCCGGGCTGCGAGGCTGTGCTGTACCGCCAGAGCCGTGAGGTGGAGGAGGTAGTGGAGGAGGCCTGCCGGGAGCAGGGCGTCCCCCTCACCTTCACCGCTCCGGAGGAGCTGCAGGTTCAGTCCGCCGGCCTGGAGGGACAGGTCTTTACCTATCGGAAGCGGGGACCGTACCACATTTCTCTGCTGGGAGAGCATCAGCGGTACAACGCGCTCACGGCGCTGGAGACCCTGTGGGCCCTGCGGAGAAAGGGCTGGAATATTCCCGAGGAGGCGGTTGTGGAGGGGCTGGAACGGACGGTCTGGCCCGCCCGGCTGGAGCTGGCACGGCGCTCCCCCGATGTGATTCTGGATGGAGGACACAACCCCCAGTGTATGGAGGCCCTGGCCAGGGCGCTGAAGGAGCTGTACCCCGGGAAGAGGCTGATTTTCCTCACCGGCGTGCTGGCGGACAAGGACTATCCCACTATGGTGGGGGAGATGCTCCCGCTGGCAAAGGAGTTTTATACCATTACTCCAGACAGCGACCGGGCCATGTCCGCCGGAGAGCTGGCGGAATATTTGGAGGGCAGAGGGGCCAAGGCTGTCCCCTGTCCGACGACCCGGGAGGGCGTGGAGCGGTCCCTGGCGGCTGCGGGCCCCCAGGACGTGGTGTGCGCCTGCGGGTCGCTGTATATGATTGGCGAGGTGCGGCACCTGCTGGGGCTGTGCTGATTTAGAGAGAAAGGCGGAATTGCTATGCTCAGTCCCGCGGAATTTGTTAATTTCTATGCCCAGGTGGGGGCAAAAAAGTCTGCCAACAGTGCCGGGAAGCTGTTCCTGTCGGCAATTCTGGCCGGATTTCTCATTGCCTCCGGAGCAGTGGTGGCCAATACGGCGGGACATATGCTGACCAACGCCGGGGTGTCCCGGGTGGTTTGCGGCCTGCTGTTCCCCTTCGGATTAATTATGGTGATTGTAACCGGGGCGGAGCTGTTTACCGGAAACTGCCTGATTACCATCTCTCTGCTGGAAAAGAAGGCCTCTCTGGCCGGGATGGTCCGGAATTTGGTGCTGGTGTATCTGGGCAATCTGGTGGGGGCTCTCCTGCTGGCCGGAGCTGTCGTATACTGCGGACAGCTGAATCTGTCTGGGGGTGAGCTGGCGGTCCACACGATTCGCACTGCGGCCTCCAAGTGTGCCATCCCCTTTGGCCGGGCAGTGGTGCTGGGAATTTTGTGCAATGTTTTGGTGTGTGCAGGGGTGATGTGTTCCCTGTGCGGCAAGAGCCTGCCCGGTCGGGCCATCGGCGCTTTTGTTCCGGTGAGCTTCTTTGTGATTGGGGGCTTTGAGCACTGTGTGGCTAACATGTATTACATTCCGGCCGGACTGTTTGCGGCAGGTCAGCCTCAGTATGCCCAGCTGGCCCAGGAGGCCGGAGCAGATCTTTCTGCCTTGAGTATGGCGGGCTTTTTGAGCAATATGGCACCGGTGACCATTGGAAATATCATCGGCGGGTGTCTGTTCGGGGCTTTAATCTGGGCCTGCCACAGGACGGAAAAATAAAAAAATCCGGACCCAGTTTCGGGTCCGGATTTTTTTGCTTATTTTCGGGTGGGGACATGCCAAATATCCCGGGCGTAGTCCTGGATGGAGCGGTCGGCGGCGAAGATGCCCGACCGGGCGATGTTGATGAGGGACATCTGGTTCCAGTGCTGACGGTCTGCGTAGGCAGCCACGGCACGGCAGTGGGCGTCGCAGTAGCTGTTGAAGTCGGCCAGGAGCATATACTCGTCGGCCATGCCGCCGCCTGCGCCGAAGAGAAGGCGGTTGGTCAGGTCGCTGTAGACAACCTTGTCACCGAAGCCGGCGGAGACCTGGTCCAGGATCCGCTTCAAAACAGGGTCGTGGAGATAAATCTCGTGGGGCCGGTAGCCGTCCCGCTTGCGCTGATTCACCTGGTCAGTGGTCAGGCCGAAGAGGAAGATATTCTCGTCTCCCAGCTGCTGGTGCATCTCCACATTGGCCCCATCCAGAGTGCCGATGGTGAGTGCGCCGTTCATCATGAACTTCATGTTGCCGGTGCCGCTGGCCTCCTTGCCGGCGGTGGAGATCTGCTCGCTGATCTCCGAGGCAGGCATCAGCTTCTCGGCCAGGGAGACCCGATAGTTTTCCAAAAAGACCACCTGGAGCCTATCCTTGCAGACAGGGTCCTTGGCAATCTGGACGGCCAGGGAGTTAATGAGCTGGATAATTTCCTTGGCTACATGGTAGCCAGGGGCCGCCTTGGCGCCGAAGAGGAAGGTCTGAGGGGTGAAATCCATGTTGGGATTGTCCCGCAGCTGGTTGTACAGATGGATGATGTGGAGCACATTGAGAAGCTGGCGCTTATACTCGTGCAGGCGCTTGACCTGTACGTCGAAGATGGCGTCGGTGTTCAGGATGACGCCAGACTCCCGGCTCACATAGGCGGCAAAGCGGCGCTTGTTTTCCGACTTGATATCCTCCAGGCGCTGGAGGACGGAGGAATCATCTTTGTACTTCTCCAAGTCCCGGATGGCCTCCGGATGGAGGAGATACTGGTCTCCGCCGGTGCAGTCCTGAATGAGGGCATCCAGCTTGGGGTTGATCTGAGACAGCCAGCGGCGGTGGTCAATTCCGTTGGTCACATTCTTGAACTTTGCAGGCTGGGCCTGATAGGCGTCCCGGAATACGTCCCGCTTCAAAATTTCGGAGTGGAGCGCAGACACGCCGTTGATGGCCTGACAGGCGCAGACGCACAGGTTGGCCATGCGCACCTCGCCCCCCCAGATAATGGCCATGTGGGCGATTTTGCCGGTGTCGTTTCCATAGCGGTGCTCCAGCTCGCTCTGATAGCGGCGGGCAATCTCGGTGAGGATCTGCCAGATGCGGGGAAGGAGGGTCTCGATAAGAGTCTGAGGCCAACGCTCCAGAGCTTCCGCCAGAACAGTGTGGTTGGTGTAGCACACTGCGTCGGTGACAATGTGCCAGGCCTCGTCCCAGCCATAGCCCTCCTCGTCCAGAAGGAGGCGCATCAGTTCCGGGATGACCAGGGTGGGGTGGGTATCGTTAATCTGGATGACGTGTTTCCGGGCAAAGTTGCGCAGGGTGCCGTATTGGGCCTTATGCTGGCGGACAATGGACTGAATTGTGGCGGAGACAAAGAAGTACTGCTGCTTCAGGCGCAGGGATTTGCCCTCGTAGTGGTTATCGTCGGGGTAGAGGACCTTGGCGATAACCTCTGCCATGGCCTGCTGCTCCACAGCCTTGAGATACTCGCCCCGGGAGTAGAGGGACATGTCTACGGGGAGGGGGCTCTTGGCATCCCAAAGGCGCAGGGTGTTGGTATGGTGGGTCTGATAGCCGGAAATTTTCATATCCCGGGGGATGGCCAGCACAGCGGTGTAGCCCACGTGCTCAGGATGATTGACGCCGTTTTCCCAGCGGTCTACAATTTGACCGCCAAAACGGACCTCCTCGGCCTCCTCCATTTTGGGGATGAGCCAGGCGTCGCCCAGGCCCAGCCAGTTGTCAGCCAGCTCCTCCTGCTTGCCGTCAATAATCTTCTGCTTAAAAATACCCAGCTCGTAGCAGATGGAGTAGCCCGTGGCGGGAATCTCCAGGGTGGTCATGGAGTCGAGATAGCAGGCGGCCAGACGGCCCAGACCGCCGTTGCCCAGGCCGGCATCAGGCTCAGATTCAAACAGATCGGACGCGGAGAAGCCCATGCTCTCCAGTGCGTCTTTCAGTGTGTCCAGCAGGCCCAGGTTGTAAGCGTTCTTTTCCAGAGAGCGGCCCATGAGGAACTCCAGGGAGAGGTAGTGGACCTGGCGCTGCTGCTCCTCCCAGACCCGGTTGCTGGTCTCCATGCGGCGGCGGGACATGATGTCCCGCAGAACCAGTGCGCAGGCCTTGAACATATGGTTGTTGTTGGCCGTCTCTACTGTGCAGCCAAAATTGCGCTGGAGCTTGCCGGTGATCATTTCCGTCAGCTGCTCCTTGTTGTACTCAGAGGTATATTCCGTCATAACAGTGCCTCCTGTTTTTAGTTTGAAGTGAGAAAGAAGTTTTGCAAATATCATAAAATTACAGAATCAGGAAACCCTTCCACAGCTAGCCATTTTATCAAAAATTTTTTATAACGTCAACAATTATGGCAGAGAAAATAAAGAGCTGCCGCGGATTAATTGGGGTAGGCAGGATGAAAAAAGGCCCCATCCTGTGTGGATGGGGCCAATAAAGTACAAAATCAGCCCAGAATTCGGTTGTAAATTTCCAAGTACTTTTGAGCGGAATTTTTCCAGGAGAAGTCGGCGGACATGCCCTCCTTCTGCAGACCGCGCCAGGCCTTTTTGTCGTTGAAATACAGCTCCACAGCCTCCCGCAGAACCCAGACCATATCGCCTGCGTTGATGTTGGAGAAGCTGAAGCCCCGGCCGGTGCCCTCATACTTGTTGTAGGGAGTGACAGTGTCCTTCAGTCCGCCGGTCTCCCGCACCACAGGGATGGTGCCAAAGCGCATGGCGATCATCTGACTCAGGCCGCAGGGCTCGGAGACGGAGGGCATGAGGAACAGATCAGCTCCAGCATAGATCATGTTGGACAGAGGGCCGGAATAGGTGAGCTGGGCGGCAAACCGGCCAGGGTACTGCCCCTGGGCGTGGCGGAAGGCCTCTTCATACTGCCAGTCACCGGTGCCCAGCACCACCATCTGTACGTTCATGGCCATGATGTCGTGGAGGGCGTCAGTAACCATGGAGAAGCCCTTGTGGCCCACAAGGCGGGAGACGCAGGCAATCAGCGGCACATCCGGATTTTCCTGGAGGCCCACAGCCTGCTGGAGGGCGGCTTTGCAGGCCGCCTTGCCCTTTACCAGGGATTTGGTGGTGAAGTTGGCAGCCAGGCCGGCCATGGTGCTGGGCTCATAAAGCTCCACATCAATTCCGTTGAGGATACCCTCCAGCTTGCTGCTCTGCTGGTTGATGACCCCGTCCAGGCCGTGGGCGTAGAAGGGGGTGCGCAGCTCCTGGGCGTAGGTGGGGGAGACCGTGGTGACGAAATTGGAGGCCATGATGGCGCCCTTCATCAGGTTGACGTCTCTGTGGTAGGCCAGCATTCCCTCGTTGAAGTAGCTGCGGTCAAGACCGATGACGTCCTGAAGGACCTGGTCGCCGTAGCGGCCCTGATATTCGATGTTGTGAATGGTGTAGACAGTCCGGGTGCCGGCCAGCTCGGGGATCCGGTACTTCTCCTCCAGGAGGTAGACGGGAACCAGTGCGGTCTGCCAATCATTGCAGTGAATGATGTCCGGGCCCCAGCCCAGCTGTCCCGGCGTTTCGATAATGACGCGGGAGAAATAGGCGAACCGCTCACAGTCGTCAAAGTGACCATAGAGCTGCCAACGTTTGAAATAGTACTCGTTGTCCACAAACCAGAAGGTGACGCCATTGTGTTCCAACTCAAAAATGCCGCAGTATACCTGACGCCAGGCCAGAGTGACATTAAAATATTTCAGAAATGTCATTTTGGAGCGCCAGTCTTCACTGATGCCCTCGTAGAGAGGGAGGATCACCTTGACCTCGTGTCCCTCAGCGGCCAGGGCCTGGGGCAGGGAGCCGGCTACGTCGGCCAGTCCGCCGGTCTTGATGAAAGGGGCGGCCTCAGAAGTAGCGAACAGGATCTTCATAAAATCACCTTTTCCTTGGATTTTTGTAGGGGCGGCCTGTGGCCGCCCGTCTTGCGGCGGGATGTGGGGGCGGTCAAGGCCGCCCCTGCGAAGGGCCCGGTGTACTCAGACGCCCTCCCTTATGAGGAGGGCGCCTGTTGAAAAATCAGACTACGCTGCCCTTGGCAATGGCCAGGGGATAGGTGACATGGCCCATGAGCATTCGGCCCTCGTTCACAGTTACGGCCTTGTCGGCAATGACATAGGACAAAGAGGCGTCCGCCTTGACAACAGTACCCTGCATCAGAACACTGTTGAATACCTTGGCGCCCTTTTCCACCACAACGCCGCGGGCCAGGATAGAGTTCTCCACCTCGCCCTCGATCTGGCAGCCGTCAGCTACCAGGGAGCATTTGGAGACGGATTCCGGTCCATAGTAGGTGGAGGGGTTGGACTGATCCTTGGTGCGGATGGGACGGGCGGGATTAAACAGGTCAGCCCGGACCTCGGGGTCCAGAAGGTCCATGGAACGCTGGAAATAGTCGCCCACAGACTGGAAACGGCCCACATAACCCTTGTGGACATAGGGCATCATTTTCAGGGATTTCATCCGGGGCTGGAGTACGCCGCGGCTGAAATTGGTCACATCGTGGGCAGAGCAATAATTTACCATGTCCATAAGCAGACGCTTGGACAGAATGTAAACCTCCAGGGACTCCAGTGCCTTGTCAGCGGAGGTGGGGTGGATGGACAGATCGGTGATTCGGCCCTCTTCACTGACCTCCACATATTCGGAGAAGCGGGGAGCACCCTTTAGGGTGGGAGTGCACACCATAGTGATGTCAGCGCCGGAGTTCAGGTGCTGTTCAAAAACCTTGCTCACAGGGAGGTTGACCGCCATGTCGCCCCAGGCCAGGAGCACGTAGTCCTGGCGGATGTCCTCCAGGTAGTCATAGACCCCGGCCAGGGCCTCCATGCTGCCCCGGTACTCACCGTGGCCCAGCTCTGTGTAGCTAAAGGGGGGGAGGATACGCAGGCCGCCGTGCTTGCGGCTCAGGTCCCAGTCCTTGCCGGAGCCCAGGTGGTCCAGCAGAGACTGATAGCTCTGGTGGACTACTACGCCCACATCGGTAATGCCGGCGTTGACGCAGTTGGACAGCATGAAGTCGATCAGGCGGTAGCGGCCGCCAAAGGGCAGGGAGCAGGTATTCCGGGGACGGGTCAGTTCACCCAGGTTGGCGTCGGAGCGGTATGCGAACAAAATTCCGTGCAGATCATTCATGCCCGCTCACCTCCCTTCACATCTTCACGAATCATGGCCTTTGGTGAGACAACAGCTTTTTCCCCAATGGTGATTCCGCTGGCCACCACGGCAATGCCCCAGTCTTCACTGCCGTCAGGGGCGGAGCCTACGGTGGCCTCCGCCTCTACAGTGGCATTTTCAGCCACAATGGCATAAGAGACCTTGGCTCCTGCCTTGACTGTGGCGCCGGGCATAAGGATGGAGTACTGGATGTCGGCCCCCTGCTCCACGGTGACGGAGTTGAAGAGCACCGAGTTGGCTACAGTGCCGTCCACATGGCTGCCGCCGGTGACCATGGAGTGAGAGATCACAGCGTTGGGACCGGTGATATGGGGCGGTTTGATGGGAGTACGGGCGTAGATGGGCCAGCTGTCGTCATACATGTCCAGTCCGCTGCTGCTGCCGGCCAGCAGGTCCATGTTGGCATCCCACAGGGAGTCGATAGTACCCACATCCTTCCAGTAGCCGCTGAAGCGGTAGGCCATCAGCTTTTCGCCGGCATGGAGCATGTTGGGAATGATGTTCTTGCCGAAATCATTGGAGGAATTGGGATCGGCCTCGTCGTCAATCAGATACTTGCGCAGCTTGGACCAGGTGAAGACATAGATGCCCATGGAGGCCAGATTGCTCTTGGGCTGGGGGGGCTTCTCCTCAAATTCGTAGACCTTGTCGTCAGCCTCCACGTTCAGGATGCCAAACCGCTTGGCCTCCTCCATGGTGACCTCCAGCACCGAGATGGTGCAGGCGGCACCGGCCTTTTTGTGGAAATCGACCATCTCGGAATAGTCCATTTTATAGATGTGGTCGCCGGACAGGACCACTACGTACTCCGGATCATACAGGTCCAGAAAGCCGATGTTCTGATAGATGGCGTTGGCGGTTCCCTTGTACCAGGTGCCTACCTCGCCCTCGCGCTGATATGGGGGAAGGATGTGGACGCCGCCGTCAGACCGGTCCAGGTCCCAGGGCTGGCCATTGCCCAGGTAGCCGTTCAGCTCCAAGGGGCGGTATTGGGTGAGGACGCCCACTGTGTCGATGCCGGAGTTGACACAGTTGGACAGGGGGAAATCAATGATGCGGTATTTTCCGCCGAAGGGGACGGCGGGCTTTGCCACGTTACTGGTCAGGGCATAGAGACGGCTGCCCTGGCCGCCGGCCAGCAACATGGCCACAACTTCTTTTTTCATGCTGTTTCACCTCTTACGTTTGTTTGGGTGCGGGGGTGTGATTTTTATGAAAACCAGGGCGGCGAGCCCTGAGTGTGCCCGGGGAGCCTGGCCGCCGGCGCGGCTGTCAGCTGTCCGCCTTCTTGGTGCGGGTGCGTTTGGGTTTTTCAGCGGAGGACTTTTCTGCTTTTGCAGCGGACTTTTTAGCGGAGGCCTTTTCCGCTTTGGGAGCGCCCTTCACAGCCTTCTTGGAGGCGGATTTTTTTTCCTGGCTCTGATCCTTGGGCTTGCGCACGGGATTCTTCCGCACACAATGGAAAATGACGGCAGACATGGGGGGCAGATCTACAGTGAAGGACTGGGGCTGGTCGTGACAGGGAATCTTCTCGGTCTTGATGGGGGCCTTGTCTCCGCGGCCCTCGCCGCCGTAGGCGGTGTCGTCCGTGTTGAAGACTACGCCCCAGGAGCCGGCGAAGGGAGCGCCCACCCGATAGCCCTGCCGGTGCTCAGGAGAGAAGTTGCACAGGACAATCAGGGGCTGGCCCTTCCGGTCCCAGCGCAGGAAAGCTACGGTGTTAGCATTGTTGTCGTCAGCACACAGCCACTGGAAGCCCTGCCAGGAGTCATCCTGGTCCCACAGGGGGGGCTGCTCCAGATAGAAAGCGTTCATGGCCTTGAAAAAGTCCTGGGTCTGGCGGTGAGGGGCATATTGCAGCAGATGCCAGTCCAGAGAGTATTCGTAGTGCCACTCGTTCCACTGGCCCAGCTCAGCGCCCATAAAGGTGAGCTTTTTGCCCGGGTGGGTCATCATATAGGTGTAGAAAACCCGGACACCGGCAAATTTCTGGGGGTTGTCTCCAGGCATCTTGCCGAAAAAGGAGCCCTTCATGTGGACAACCTCGTCGTGGGACAGGGGAAGGATATAGTTTTCAGAAAAGGCGTACATCAGGGAGAAGGTGATGTCCCGGTGGTTGAACTGCCGGAAATAGGGGTCCAGCTTGATATAGTGGCAGATGTCATTCATCCAGCCCATGTTCCACTTGAAGTTGAAGCCGAGACCGCCGTCGTCCACAGGCTTGGTGACCTTGGGCCAGGCAGTGGACTCCTCAGCCACCATCAGAACGTCCGGGTGGGCGGCGAAGATGGCGGTGTTCAGATCCTGGAAGAACTTGATGGCCTCCAGATTCTCATGGCCGCCGTTGACATTGGGCATCCACTCTCCGGCTTTCCGGTTATAGTCCAGATAGAGCATGGAGGAGACCGCGTCCACCCGCAGACCGTCCATGTGGTACTCCTCCAGCCAGAACATGGCCGAGGAGAACAGGAAGGAGCGGACCTCAGGCCGGCCGAAGTCGAAGACGTCGGTGCCCCACTCCTTGTGCTCTCCCTTGCGGGGGTCGGCGTATTCGTAGGTGGGGGTGCCGTCGAAGTTATAGAGGCCGAAAGCGTCGCGGGGGAAGTGAGCGGGGACCCAGTCCATGATCACCCCGACGCCCGCCTGATGGAGCTGGTCGATGAGGTATTTCAGATCGTCCGGAGTGCCGAAGCGGCTGGTGGCGGCAAAGTAGCCAGTGCACTGATAGCCCCAGGAGGCGTCCAGAGGGTGCTCTGTGACGGGGAGCAGCTCTACATGGGTGAAGCCCATTTCCTTGACATAGGGCACCAGGTAGGAGGTGATGTCCCGATAGCTGAGGAATTCCCCCTCGCCAGTGCGCCGCCAGGAGCCCAGATGGCACTCGTAGATGTTCATGGGCCGGCGGTAGGGCGGATTTTTGGAGCGGAAGGTCAGCCAGTCCCGGTCTCCCCACTGATAACCGGTATCCAGGTCGTAGATCTTGCTGGAGACGTCAGGCCGGGTGGCGGCGTGGAACCCGTAGGGGTCGGCTTTTCCTACAAAACCGCTGCCGTCCGCCTTATGTATGGCGTATTGGTAGGTGTCATAGCGGTTCAGGCCGGGGACAAAGACCTCCCAGATGCCCCCCTCCAGCCGGACCATGGGGGTGGCCTCCAGGTCCCAGCCGTTGAAGTCGCCAATCAGCGTGATTTTGGAGGCGTTGGGAGCCCAGACCCGGAAGAGGTAGCCCTCAGCCCCGTTTTCGTCCTTGGCGGGGTGAGAACCAAAGCATTTCCAGGCGTGGGTGGAGCGGCCTTCGGAAAAAGCCTCAAGCTCCAGATATAGATCATTTGGAGAGAGTTTTTCGATAAAATTGGACATATTTATCACCTCGTGACATCTTTTGCAAACTCTTGTCGGCTAAAACTAACAAGGGGCGCTTAATGTGCTTGGGTATATTTATAGAAATTATACAACAAGCCGAAGAAGCCGTCAAGTAAAATAGTGGAAAACAGGGGGGAATTCTAAAAGAATTTCCTAGAGCGCCAAGGGATGAGGAGGCGGTGCAGGGTAAGGACGGGGCCCTTACCCTGCATTGGACCTACTCAGCCCGCCATCAGGAGCCTGGAGAGCATCCGGCCGAAGATGCCGGGGACGGACAGCCGCTCTACGCCCTGGGCGGACAGGATGGGGATGGTGCTGCGCAGCTCCTCCCCCACATAGACCTCCAGCTGGCCCAGAGTCTGGCCCTGCTCCACCGGGGCCTCCACATCGGCGGCCAGGGAGAGCCTGGTGGTCACCTGCCCCTCCTCACCCTTTCGCACCAGCAGGCGGCAGTCCCGCTCCAGCTGGGGCTGGACCTGGGCCTGGGCGCCCAGCAGCACGTCCACTGGGGCCAGGGGGGACTCAGGGTAGACGGGAACCACGGCGTAGTTGGCAAAGCCATAGTCCAGCAGGGCCTTGGCGTCCTCAAGGCGCTGGTTGATGGAGGGGGACTTCATCACTACGGCGATGAGCTCCATGCCGTCCCGTTCCGCCGTGGCAGAGATGCAGTACTGGGCGGAGCTGGTGTAGCCGGTTTTCAGGCCGGTGGTCCCGGGGTAAAAGCGGACCAGCCGGTTGGTGTTGGTCAGACCGAAGGCACCGTCCCGGATGGAGTCCATCCAGATGGTGGTGTAGTCCCGGATTTTTGGGTGGTTCAGAATCAGCTCCCGGGACATGAGGGAGATGTCATAGGCTGAGGTGACATGGCCCTGGGCGGGCAGGCCGGTGCAGTTTAAAAAGGTGGTGTCCGCCATGCCAAGCTCTTTGGCCCGCTGATTCATCTGTGAGACAAAGGCGCCCTCGCTGCCGGCCAGGTGCTCGGCGAGAGCTACGGCGCAGTCGTTGCCCGAGACCACGGTGACGCACTTGATCATCTCAGACACCGGCATCTGCTCCCCCTCCTCCAGGTAGACCTGGGAGCCGCCCATGCCGGCGGCATAGGCGGAGACGGAGACCGGGTCCTCCAGGCGGATGCGGCCTGAGTCCACAGCCTCCATCACCAGCAGCAGCGTCATAATTTTTGTGACGCTGGCCGGCTCCAGCTTCTCATGGGCGTTGTCCTCCAGCAGAATGGTCCCCGTCTCCTTCTCCATCAGTACGCAGGAGGCGCAGGACAGGGACAGACCGCTGTCCGCCGGAGCGGCCCCGGCCTGGGGAAGAGCGGCGGTGAGTACCAGGGCGGCCAGAAGTGCAGATATAAGCTTCTTCATATAGGATTCCTCCTGATCCAGAACGTTTTGTTCCAATTTCGGACTCCGCCCCGGGGGCGGAGACACAGTTTAAATTGAGAACTGCGGGTATGGTCAGGATGTGGAGCAGCGTGTTTTTTATGCACGAGGTGAAGCAGGTATTTTTTTCAAGCCTGGAAGGTGAGACCACTCCGGAGCGGAGCGCATTGATTACCAGTGTACCGTGCTGACTGTAAAAAAATGGACGAAAGAGCGGGAGAAAAATATTTTTGTTCGGTGTATACAAACATACAACTTTTGGCCTGTGCGCGCTGCTGGGTGTAAGGAGGGATGAGGTGGCAAAGACAACGAGACTCCCGGACAGGGAGCAGATTTTGAGACAGATGTGGAAGCTGGCCAACGCCGGAGCGGGGGATGCCGTGAAGCTGGCCTGCTTCCCGCCGGAGGAGTGGCATGGGGTGGAAAAGCTGGAGCTGGACGCCCTCACCGAGTTTAAGCGGGGGAGCAACGGTGTGGTGGAGCTGAGGTTTGTGGACCGGGGACGGCTGCTGGAGCGGCTGCTGGATACGGTGGACCACAGCGGTGAGGATCAGGTGGACCGCTTCCTCCAGGCCATGGAGAGACAGGGGGGATAGCCAGTGGTATTTTCAGAGAAGCAGCGGCGGGTGCTTACCTGGTGGAGGCCCGGGTCTCCGGAGCGGGAGCGGCAGGCTGTCATCTGTGATGGGGCGGTGCGCAGCGGCAAAACGCTGTGCACTGGCCTGTCCTTTTTTTGCTGGGCTATGAGCTCCTTTCAGAACCGGAATTTTGCCCTGTGCGGACGGACCATCCGGTCGGTACGGCGTAACCTGCTGTCAGAGCTGATCCCATTGCTGGAGAAGATGGGGTTTCGATGTGAGCAAAGGCTGTCTGAAAATCTCATTCTGGTGCGGCTGGGGGGCAAGCGCAACCGTTTCTACCTCTTCGGAGGGAAGGATGAGAGCTCCGCGGCTCTGATTCAGGGCATTACCCTGGCAGGAGCCCTGCTGGACGAGGCGGCGCTGATGCCCCGGTCCTTTGTAGAGCAGACCGCGGCCCGATGCTCGGTAACAGGGAGCAGGCTGTGGTTCTCCTGCAACCCCGAGTCCCCGGCCCACTGGTTTTACCAGGAGTGGGTGCTGAAGGCGGAGGACAAAAACGCCCTGCGGATCCAGTTTGCCATGGAGGACAATCCGGGGCTGTCGCCGGAAGTTCGGGCCAGATATGCCAGTACCTTTCATGGGACCTTTTACCGCCGGTTTGTCCTGGGAGAGTGGGTGGCTGCGGAGGGACTGGTCTACGATTTCTTTGACGGCAGCTTTGTGAAGGACGT
Organism: Lawsonibacter sp.; assembly: GCA_022791075.1. Taxonomy (GTDB): domain Bacteria; phylum Bacillota; class Clostridia; order Oscillospirales; family Oscillospiraceae; genus Lawsonibacter. Next base: position 15,283 of record JAAVYL010000079.1, read on the forward strand.
GCCAGAGGGGCCTTTTGGACAGTGGTACATCTCCTGTGACTACGGCACCTCCAACCCCACGTCCATGGGGCTGTGGGGAGAGAAGGATGGGGTGTGGTACCGGACGGCGGAGTATTATTACGACGCCCGGGCCATGCGGCGGCAGAAGACTGACGAGGAGTACGCCGACGCGCTGGAGCAGCTGGCAGGCGACCGGCCCATTCGGGCGGTGGTGGCCGACCCGTCGGCAGCCAGCTTCTGTGAGACGCTGCGCCGGCGGGGGTTTTCTGTGATAAGGGCGGACAACCAGGTGCTGTCCGGCGTCCGCCTCACTGCCCGGCTGATGAAGAGCGGAAGGCTTGTTATCTGCAAAGGCTGCGCCGACGCCATCCGGGAGTTTGGACTGTACCGCTGGGACGACAGAGGACAGGGACAGGACCAGGTGCGTAAGGAGCACGACCACGCCATGGATGAGATCCGCTATTTTGCCGCCACAGTGGCTGGAAGGGAGGGGCGGAACGGGATGTTTGCAGGGTATGTGGAGAGAGGAAGGCTTTGAGATACGCTGTGATGCGCCCGGTGTGAGAGAATTTGCGCAGAGGAGGTATTTGATGAAATGGTGGAGAGAGAAGCGGCGGGAACCCCCTGCGCCTGTGGTTCAGGTGCGGCAGGGGGACAGCCACCCCTTTGGGGTGATTGACCGCTATATTCCCTTGCATACCGGCGAGATTGCCCTGTACCGGGCAATTCGGGAGGGGGTTCCCATTGTTGACGCCGCAATCTGGAAGCTGGTGCGGCTGTGCGGCGGGGTGGGAGTCCGGTGCGGGGACAGAGCCGCCCAGGCGGGGTTGGAGGAATTTTTCCGCACTGTGAACACCGGCTGGGGCCAGCGGGGGATTCAGTCCTTTCTGGACCGGTATCTGGACGACCTGTTTACCTGCGGCCGCGCCCTGGGAGAGGTGGTGCTGACCCCGGACGGAAGGGACGTGGCGGCCCTGCTGTGCGCCGCTCCGGATCAGGCGGAGGTGCGGATAGGGGACAGTCCGCTGGACTTCAAGCTGTGCCAGGCGGGGCTGGGGGAGGGACGGGAGCTGCCCTTTCAGGAGCTGCTGCTGTTCACCCCCTTTCAGCCCACGGGAGACGCCCCCTGCGGGGTGTCTCTGCTGCGGTCCATGCCCTTCCTGGCCGGCATTCTGCTGAAAATATTCCAGGCGACGGGGCAGAACTGGGAGCGGGCGGGAAACCTCCGCTTTGCAGTGGTGTGCAGGCCCGGCGAGGGGGAGGAGAGCTTTGCCCAGGAGCGGTGCGGCCTGCTGGCCCGGGAGTGGTCCGCCGCAATGCAGGCCGGGCGGGAGGGCAGCGTTCGGGATTTTGTGGCCGTGGGCGATGTGGACATCAAGGTCATTGGCGCGGACAGCCCCGTTTTAGACAGCCAGGTGCCGGTGCGGCAGATTTTGGAGCAGCTGGTGGCCCGAACAGGAATTCCGCCCTTTATGCTGGGACTGTCCTGGTCGTCCACAGAGCGGATGAGCGCCCAACAGGCCGACCTGCTCACCAGCGAGGTAACCGCCATCCGGCGCTGTGTGGAGCCGGCCCTGTGCCGGGCCGCAGAGCTTTGGCTGCGGCTCCACGGCTTTAGGGAGAGGGCGGAGATCGTCTGGGAGGATATCAACCTTCAGGACATTGTGGAGGAGGCCAAGGCGGAGCTGTATCGGGCGCAGGCAGACAGGTTGAGGAGGGATAGTCAGTGAAGATTAGAAAGGATGCAGTGGGCGGCCAGGGCGAGAGCCTGGCCCCGGGGGACCTGGAGCTGATTGGGGCCCTGGCCCGGCGGCCGCTGGCGGAAAGTGAGATATACACCTTTTCCGTCCGGCTGTGCGACAACGAGATTGACCGGGATTTTGAGCGGTTTTCAACCCGTACTCTGGAGGAGCTGGCCCCTTTATTCGTGGGGAAGAGCGGCATCTTTGACCACGAGTGGTCCGCCCGGGGGCAGGCTGCCCGCATCTATAGGACCGAGGTGCTTCGGGAGCCCGGAAGGATGACCCGGGCCGGAGACAGCTACTGCTGGCTGAAGGGCTGTGCCTATATGGTGCGCACCGAGAGCAATCGGGATTTGATTGCCGAGATTGAGGGGGGCATTAAAAAAGAGGTCAGTGTGGGCTGCTCAGTGGAGCACGCCGTCTGCTCGGTGTGCGGGGCGGACCGGGCTGTGACCGACTGCGGCCACCAGAAGGGAGAGGAGTACGGCGGACAGCTGTGCTGGGCCAGTCTGGAGGGGGCGAAGGACGCCTATGAGTTCTCCTTTGTGGCGGTGCCCGCCCAGCCCGCCGCCGGAGTGGTGAAGTCTGTCCGCCGGGGAGCGCCTCAGGGAACCCGGCTGGAGGAGGAGGCCGCTTTGGGCAGAAGGTATCTGGAGCACCTCCGGGGCGAGGCGGTGCGGCTGGCCCTGCTGGCCGACCGGGAGCTGGATGGACGGGCCATGAAGTCGCTGGCGGACAAGCTGTCTCCCCTGGAGCTGGAGGAGCTGTGCAGGAGCTTCGCGCGGCGGGCGGAGGAGAGGCTCCCCATCAGGACTCAGCTGAGCTATGGGAAGAGAACGGCCCGCTCCGATGAGGAAAACAGGGCCTTTTTGGCCTGAAGTCCCCTTGAAAAAACCTCTTCGCAGAGGAGAGGATGATCAAACAAACAGGAGGTATGAGGTATGGCATATTACTACGACAATCTGAAGCTGGACAAAGGGATGTATCGGGAGGCGGGCCGGTCATTCAGTCAGGTGCTGGAGCGGGAAGACCCCAGCGAGCGGTACAGAGGTACGAATCTGGAGGGACTGGACGCTTTTCAACGGCAACTGAAACGCTTTGGCATCAAGGTGAAGGGAGAGGAGAGCGACGTGGTGGAGCGGTTTTTTCAGACTTCTGATGCCGCAGTCCTTTTCCCTGAATTTATTGCCCGCACCGTCCGGCAGGGGATAGAGGAGGGGGACATTCTCCCCCACATCACCGCTGCGGTCACCCGGTTTGACGGGCTGGATTACCGCTCCATCACCTCTGAGGCCGGCGGAGAGGAGAAGGAACTGAAAGCAGTGGCTGAGGGGGCAGGGATTCCGACCACCACCATCAAGGTCCAGGCCAATCTGGTCAAGCTGAAAAAACGGGGCCGTATGCTGGTGGCCAGCTATGAGGCGGTGCGCTTTCAGAAGCTGGATCTGTTCTCGGTTACCCTGCGCCAGATTGGCGCGCACATCGCCCGCACCCACCTGGAGGATGCAGTGGACGTTCTCATCAACGGAGACGGCAACGGCAATCCTGCCGAGGAGACTGCCGTTGCCGCAGGGGAAACTTTGGATTATAACACCCTGATTGACTTCTGGGCCAGGTTCGATCCCTATGTGATGAACACTCTGCTGGTGTCTGGGGATGTGATGCTTCAGATGCTGAAGCTGCCCGAGTTCCAGAATCCTCTCACCGGGCTGAATTTCCAGGGTACCGGCAGGCTGACCACCCCTCTGGGGGCAAATCTGCTGCGCACCAGCGTGCTGCCCGCCGGGACTGCCGTGGGCCTGGATAAACGGTTTGCCCTGGAGATGGTTCAGGGGAGCGATGTGATGGTGGAGTATGACAAGCTGATCGACCGGCAGCTGGAGCGGGCGGCCATCACCACCATCAGCGGCTTTGCCAAGGTGTTTCCCCAGGCCAGCCGCGTGCTGAAGCTTGTAAGATGACGGGGGAGATTATGGCCCTGTGCAGGGCGATGGGAGCCAGGGCGGACCAGGAGGAGCTGCTGCTCCCGCTGGTGCAGGCGGTCAGAGCGCGGCTGGCCCGGCGGCTGCGGCCGGGCGTGGCGCCGGAGGAGTGCGGACAGGCATTTCCTCTGGCCGCCGCCATGACAGCCATGGAACAGCTGTCCGGCCTGACATCGGCTGCAGAAGGCGGGATAAGCTCCTTCACTGCCGGTGACCTGACCATCCGCAGGGAGACGGAGAAAAGCCTGTCGGCCCAGGCAGAGGGGCTGCTGGCTCCCTGGCTGGGGGACAGAGAATTTCATTTTCAGGGGGTGGAAGGATGATGGAACGGCTGTGGAGGGATATTCTGGACCGCTTTGGACAGGAGGTTGCCCTGAGGGCGGGGGGAGAGGAGCTCGCGCTGCAGGCGCTGGTTCAGCCCCTCCCGGACCGGGAGGGGGAACAGCAGGTCCACTCGCCTCTGGGACTGGGGAAAAAAGAGCGGTATCTCTATCTGGGCCCCGCCCAGCATCCCCTGGAGCTGGATACCGCAGTGGTGTGGAAGGGAGAGAATTTTCGTGTGCAGTCGGCATGCCGGGTCGGAGAGGGCGTGTGTCCCCACTGGCGGGCCGTGCTCGTCCCGGGAGAGGAGGCGGCTCTGTGAGCGTTGGACTGGAACATATCCGCCGGCAGATGGCGGACTATCTCAATGCCCATGGGGTGCCTGCCGCCCTGTCCTGGCCCGGGACGCCCCGGGAGGAGCGGGGAGGGCCAGTGGTGCTGGTGTCCCTCCGGGGGTGCCGGGCCGGGCCGGCGGGCTTTCACAACTACATGGGAGAGAGGTTTAACCCCGATACGGGCCATTGGGAGGAGGTTTATGGCAGAAAGGCTGAGCTGACCTTCGGTCTGGACCTCTACGCGCCGGAACAGGGAGACGGGGAGGCCTTGCAGACCGCCTTTGACGCCCTGGCCGGGGCACTGCTCCTGGGCGGACCGGAGGGAATGGAGCTGCAGGAGTTCTCCTGCGGGCAGACCGTCCGGGATGGAGAAAACCGGCGGCTGAAACGGCCAGTGGAGGCCGTCTGTACCGCATATCTTTGCGCCGTCTCCCGTGTGGGCGGCGAATTTATTGATTTTGAACTGCGAGGTGTGGCGAAGACATGAGTATTACTGTACATCAGCGCCCGGGGGTTTATTCCTCCTACAGCGCGTCCGCTGTGGTCAGCGGGAGAGACGGAGGCGGGATGGTGGGCCTTGTGGCCGTCAGCTCTGAGGCTCCCGCCGGGACGGTTCACACGGTTACCAGCTATGATCAGGCGGTGTCCCTCTTCGGCGCAGGCGGGGATGAGGGTATGGCGGAGCTGATCCAGCTGGCTTTAAAAAACGGAGCCCGGGGGGTGTCGGCTGTCCCGGCAGCCGGCAGAGAGGGGTATGAGGCCGCCTTTGCCCAGCTGGCCGGAATGGAGGACATCTCCCTGGTGATCTGTGACAGCACCGACCTGGAGGTGCAGAAGGCCCTGCGGGACAGCGTAATCCAGGCGTCTGCCCTGCGCCGGGAACGGCTGTGTGTGGTGGCCGGAGGGAAGGAGGAGGGGACGGAGGCCCTCATCGCCCGGGCCAGGGCGCTGAACCACGAGCGGGTGGTGCTGGTGGCCCCCGGCGCCCTGGACAGGGAGGGAAAGCCTCTGTCCGGACTGCCCCTGGCTGCCGCAGCGGCGGGAGCCATTGCCGGGGAGAGTGACCCCGCCGTCCCGCTGGGAGGGGCGGAGCTGCTGGGCCTGAGCGGACTGTCCGCCCGGCTGGAGGACAACGACATCGACCTGCTGGTGCTGGGCGGCGTTACCCCTGTGGAGAGCTTGGGAGGTGCGGTCAGCATAGTCCGGGGAGTGACCACCCGAACCATCTCCGGCGGTGCGGCTGACCCCTCCTGGCGGGACCTGTCCGCCATTCGGGTGGTGGATGACGTGATTCCCGGGCTGCGCAACGCCCTGCGGGCCCGGTTCCGCCGGGCCAAAAATACGCCCCAGAGCCGGGGGGCCATTCGGGCTCAGGTGGTGCTGGAGCTGGAAAACAAGCTGGCCAGAGAGATAATCACCGGCTATGACGCAGTGGCTGTGACCGCAGACGGGGAGGACCCCACCCGGTGTCTGGTGGATTTCTCCTTTGCTGTGGCCCATGGGCTGAACCAGATTTGGCTGACGGCCCATATTACGGTATAAAAGGAGGCTGTTTTATGAGTATTCCAGGATTTCCTACCAGCAGTGACATCTATCTGGAGGCGGACGGTGTGAGGGTGGCAGTGGTGCAGAGCTATGCGGCCAGGACCACCAAGAGCAGTATGGCGGTGGAGGCCTTCGGGGAGTCGGAGCCGGTGGCCACCTCCCCCGGACAGGCCGCCCATGTGGTGGAACTGACCCGCCTGTACGCCACAGATCAGGCGATCAGGGACGGCATTGACTTTTATTCCATGGAGGACTTTTCCCTGGTCATCTGCAAGCCGGACCGGAGGATTATTTATTCCGGCTGCCAATGGAGCTCCATTCAGGAGAGCGCCAGCATCGGCAGTATGGTTCTGGAGAAGGTCACTCTGGTGGCCTCCCGCCGCATTGAGACAGGGGTGTGACCATGGCCGCTTCTATTTTGGCCCGGCGGGACCGCATCTGTCTGGACAATGGGATGGACCTGCGGCTGCTGTCGGCGCTGGAGGTGCTCCAGGCCCGGCGGGAGGCGGCTGAGCTGATGGAGGGGGAACGGGAGCAGGCCCTGTGCTCCAATGCCTGTCTGCTGGCACGGGCACTGGAGCGGACCGGAGACGGCAGTCCCGTTTTTAGCAGCGGGCAGGCGGTGCTGGCTGGCTTGACGGCGGAGGAAATTGCCGCCCTGGCCGCCCAGTGGAGCAGATTTCGCCGGGAGAATGACCCGGGGCTGGACCTGACCCGGGAGGAGCTGGAGGAGGTGAAGGAGAGCCTGCGCGGAGATTTCAGCCAGCGGCTGCGGTGGCGGGTGCTGCGGCAGTTCGGCGCGCTGCCCACAGAGGCGCGGGCGGAGGCCATGAAGGGACGGGACTATCTCTGGTGCCTGGCCAACACCCTGCTGGACCGGGAGGAGGAGCTGGACCGGCTGTGTCCGGCCTGCCGTTCCAGGGCGCTGGAGGAGGCTTGTCCGGGCTGCGGAAAGCCCGGCGGGGGACAGGGGGTCAATCCCGCCTTTGACATGGAGCGGTATGAGACGCTGAGAGGAGGAGGAGACGTTGATTGACTTTTTGGAGGAGGCGCTGGAAAATGCCGGCGCCCTGCTGGAGCAGATCCGGCGTCTGGAGCGGGGCTGGGCCGGTCCCGTTTCAGAGGGAGACGTGGGAGGGAGGGCGAGCGATTCCCCGGCATCAGTGCGGGAAACGCTTTGGGGAGAGGTACACAGCCGTATACCGAAAAATAAAAGGGGAGACGAATGGACAGCGGAGGATACGGGGGGAGGAAGCAGTGCCGTATACAGCGAGAGAACAGAGGTTGACAATCTGGAAATCCCCAGCGGCGTGACGAGAGGGACGCGGCCGGAGGACACGGTGGAATTCGGGAAGGACGAAGGGGGACTGAATCCTCCGCGGCAGAGCTTGGCTCCCCTGGAGGAGAGACGGGAGAGGGTCCCTGCTTTGCTGGCCGAGCTGGAGCGGCTGGAGCGGGCGGACGGCGTCGTGTCTCCGGCGGGACCGTCTGCCCGGTCTGCCCCCCGGGCCGTGGACGGGCAGGCGGTCCGGACGGCAGTACAGATGAAATTCCCTGCGGCGTTTCCCCGGGCGGGCAGTCTCCGTCCGGACCTGGGGCTGGCGCCGGAGGAGAACTGGACTGCCGGACAGACCTTTGAGAAGCCCGGCCGGCAGGCGGTTGATGAGCTGCGCTGGGCGGAATGGGCTGATCGGGTGTTTCGGCGGGACAGCCGCCGCTATGACGGGGGTTTTTATCTCTATTA
>JAAVYL010000080.1 GCA_022791075.1 Lawsonibacter sp.
AAACCTCTGCGGTACCACTCTTCTTGCCGGATAAAATCCGGCCGCTCAAGTCTGCCCGGTAACGGGGGCGTCCGGAGGGGCCTACTGATGTTCAGCCCTCAGCTCCAAGGTGATTTTCCCTGTCCCCTCCCGTCCGCCTTGCACCAAACGGCGGCTCTCTTTGCGTCTCGGGGGCGGGTACTCGTCCTTTTCCGCGCATTTTAAATATGTGCTCCATATCTTATCTGGTTTTCAGCGGGTTGTCAAGTGGTGGTTTTGCCAATTACCTGTTTATTTTTTGCAAAATCTCTTGGAACCAGTCCGGCAGGGGGCACTCCAGCTCCACAGCGTCACCCGTGGAGGGATGGAGGAAGCGTAGCCGCCGGGCGTGGAGGCACTGTCCGGCCAGGCCGGGGACGGGTTTTTTATTACCGTATACCACATCCCCCAGGAGAGGGTGCCCGATGGAGGCCAGATGGACCCTGATCTGATGAGTGCGGCCCGTCTCCAGGCGGCACTCCACATGGGTGAAGCCGGGGTAACGGGCCAGCACGGACCAGTGGGTCACCGCCTCCCGGCCGTTTTTGCGGTCAACAGCCATTTTTTTCCGGTCCGCCGGGTGCCGGCCGACAGGGGCGTTCACCGTGCCGCTGTCCTCCCTCAGATTCCCCACAGCCACAGCCTCATAGACTCGGGCCAGAGTGTGGTCCTGGAGCTGGGCGGCCAGAGCCAGATGGGCCTTGTCGTTTTTTGCGGCGATAATCAGGCCGGAGGTGTCCCGGTCGATTCGGTGAACGATACCGGGCCGCAGCTGGCCGTTGATTCCGGAAAGTGATGTTCCGCAGTGATATAACAACGCGTTGACCAGCGTGCCGTCCGGGTGGCCCGGCGCGGGGTGGACCACCAGTCCCACAGGCTTGTTGACCACAATCACGTCGCCGTCCTCATAGACCACGTCAAGGGGGATGCTCTGCGGAACGACGTCAATGGGCTCCGGGTCGGGGAGGAACACGGTCAGCACCTGACCGGGGGCGGGCTTGTAATTCTTCCGCACCGGCTGTCCCTCCAGGGTGACGGCCCCCTGCTCCAGCAGTCTCTGGGCCCCCGAGCGGGTCAGATTTGGAACCGCTCTGGACAGCAGGGCGTCTGCCCGCTCCCCTGCCCGGTCAGCGGTCACTGTCAGGGCTGTCATCGGACTTCTCCTTCTGAGGTTCCAGCTTCTCCATCAGGAACAGATAGTACACCCCGGCGGCGATACCTCCCACCACCACGCAGATGTCGGCCACGTTGAACACAGCAAAGCGCATGAAAAGCACGTGGAACATGTCCACCACAAACCCCCGGAGGGCGCGGTCGATCAGGTTGCCCACGGCCCCTGCCAGCAGCAGGGTGAGGGCCAGCTTGCCCAGAGGGTGCTTGAACAGCCCCTTCCAAAGGGCCAGGGCCAGCAGCACAGACATGACCAGCGACACCAGAGCCAAAATCCAGGTGTGGTCTGAAAAGATGGAGAAGGCCGCCCCGGTATTGGTCACATAGGTCAGGTCGAGAATGTAAGGAATGAAAGGGAGGTATTCCCCCTGGGGGATGTTGGTCATCACCAAGTATTTTACCAGCTGGTCCAGCCCCACCAGGACCGCGGCGATGAGGGCGTATATCATAGACGGTTTCCTTTCTGTTATAACCGATTCTTTTTCAGGAGCCGGATGTCGTCGCCAAAGAAGTGGAGGATGTGGTACTCCCCCTCCAGGCGGGAGGCAATCTGGGGGGCATAGCGGCGGGCGGCCTCTTCAATGGGCAGGTTGGAGGAGATAACAGTGTGCTTGTCCTCCACCAGCCGAGTGTTGATCAGCTCATAAAGGGCGGACTGGATAAACTGGGTGGTCAGCTCGCTGCCCAAGTCGTCCAGGATCAGCAGGTCACAGCCCCTGTAGCGCCGGGTCTCGTCCCGGGCCTCCAGGCCGTCAGGGCTGTCCCGAAGGAATTTGCGGGCCTCGAACTGAGAAAAGATGTTTGCCGCCGAGTCATAGACCACGGAGAAGCCGCGCTCTGATACGGTGCGGGCGATGCAGGCGGACAGGAAGGTCTTGCCCAGACCGGGAGGGCCGGAGAGAAACAGGTTTTTGATGGCGAAGCGGCCGAATTTTGTGGCGTAGTTGAGGCAAACGTCATAGACCAGCTCCATATTGCTCCGGGGAGAGGTGCCCCGCCCGGGATAGGTGGTCTGGCTGTACAGGTCCATACGGAAGGAGTCGAAGGACTGCTCTCCAAGGGGCAGCAGTCTGGACAGCTCACGGATCTGCTCCTCGGCGCACAGGGCCTGAAGACAGCGGCACATTCTGGCCCCCTGCCACCCGGTGTCCTGACACAGGGGACAGGCCGGCCTGTCCTCCAGCGCGTCCTGGGGCAGGCCTATGGATCCCAGCAGAACAGCCCGCTCCCGCTGCAGGTCCTGGTTTTCCTCCCGCACCGCCTGCACGGCGGCCACCGGGTCGCCTCCCTGGCGCAGGGCGGCGGCCACCAGCCCGGCCATGGTGCCCTGAATGCGCCGGTCCAGCTGAGCCAGCCGGGGCTCCCGCGCGTAGGCCTCCAGCCGCAGCCGCTCCGCCCGTTCCTTCCGGCTCCGGCGGCCCTGCTCCAGCCGCTGTGTGGCCCGGCGCAGGATGTTGGCATCGTATGGCATATCAGTTTCCCTCCTGTTTCAGCTGTTCCATCAGCCGGCGCATTCGCTCCATGTCCTCCCGGGCCCGCTGCTCCTGGGCGGGGGCGGGCGGGGGCGGGGCCTTCTGCTGGCCGCCCGCCTGCAGGGGACGGGGTTCCCGGTCTCCGGTCAGGACGGCGGCTGCGGTGTGCAGCCCCTTGGCGTGCCAGCGGCGCAGAATGCCGTTCATATAGCTCCAGTCCATAGACTGCTTTTTCAAAACGGTGCGTTCATAGGCCATGCGGATGGTCTCATTGTCAAAGCCCATGTCGTCCCAGGCGGCAATATAGGTCTTCTCCCGCTCCACCAACGGCCGGGGGGAGATGTCCAGCAGGCGGAGCACCTCGGCCTCCCGGCTGCGCAGGCGGGTGAGCTTGGCAATGTGCTCCTCCGCCCGCTCCATGGTGTCCACCCCCCGGCGGGCCCAGACAAAGCCCTCCTTCCGAATCTGGGACAGGAAGGGCCTGCGGCCCGGCCCGTATTTCCGGGTGGTCTCCTCCACACACCAGCCCACAAGCATGAGAACCACTTCGGCGGGGAGGGCCAGATGGTCATAGAGGGTGTATAGAGCCTTCAGATCAGCTGTGGACAGCCGCTTGCCCAGCCGCCGCTCCACCTCGCTCACCAGGGCGGGAAAGGTGGAGGCCTTGTCTGAAAGGGCGCGGGCGATGTCCTCCGTGGCATAATCCGGGGGCGGGGGCTCCGGGACCGGAGGCTCCGGGACGGACAGCTCGCTGGGGGCCAGGCCCTGGGCGCGCAGCAGCTCCAGGGTCTCCCGAAGGCGGCTGTCAGGCCAGCGCAGGCCGGCGGCGGAGCCGCGGCGCAGGAGATGGAGATAGAGCAGGGCGGCGTCGCCGCTGTCCAGCTTTAAAAGCCGGTCCGCCGCCTGGGCGGATATGGCCAGCACCTCGCCGGGGAGAAGCAGCTGAGACACAGGCGCCGCCTCCTTTCTGAAATCTGTTTCCCTATTCTACAACAAAATCGACCCAGCGTAAACAGGGAATATTTCAGAGCTGTCCGGGGAGATGAAAAATTCATGCCCGGGCGCCGGGAAAAGGGACGCCCCCCTTGCGTGATTTTATCACGGAAAGGGGGCGGTGCTTCTGCTATCATAAGCCGCAGCAAATCAGGGAGGTTATGATATGGGAACAAAAACGAGGAGAAACGCTTTCGTTGACACAGATTTCTGTGTTGCCTGCGGTTGCTGTGTAAAGGTGTGCCCGCTGGGGGCCATCTCGGTCCCCGACGGGATTGCGGCCAGGGTGGATTTTGGGCGGTGCGTGGGGTGCGGGAGGTGCGCAAGGGAGTGCCCCGCGTCGGTTATTTCCATTCAGGAGGTGCGGGAATGAAAAAGCATTGGTATGACTATCTCTGGATATTCTCCCTGACCTATCTGATGTTGGGCTTTTTCAATATCCTTTTCGCCTGGCTGGGCCTGCTGTGCTTCTTTATTCCGCTGATCATCTCCGCTGCCAGCGGCACAAAGGGCTACTGCAGCCGCTACTGCGGCAGAGGCCAGCTTTTCGGTCTGCTGGGCGGCCGGTTCGGGTTCTCCCGCAAAAGGGACATACCAAAGTGGATGAAAAGCAAGACCTTCCGCTATGGATTCCTGGTTTTCTTTTTAATTATGTTTTTCCAGATGCTCTGGAGCACCTGTCTGGTTTTTGCGGGCGCACAGAATTTGAGGCAGGCGGTGACCCTGCTCTGGACCGTGAAGCTGCCCTGGCACTGGGCCTACCGCGGGACGCTGTTCCACCCGGGTGTGGCGCAGTTCGCCTTCGGATTTTACAGCGTCATGCTGACCTCAACCGTGCTCGGCCTGATTACAATGGTGCTGTTCAAGCCCCGCAGCTGGTGTGTCTACTGCCCCATGGGGACCATGACCCAGCTGATCTGCAGGGTCAAAAACCGGAAATCCGGTGCTGCCGCGGAGTAAACGGACCACGGGAAACCCCCTCCTCAGGCTCCGCCGGAGCTTGAGAAGGGGGTTTTTCAGTTATCCCGCAGGGCGGTCAGCCCTTTTGGATCCCGGAGCTCCACGGTGCCCCGGGACAGCTTGACCAGGCCCTCGTCCTGAAGATAGCGGAGCATCCGGGTGACGACCTCCCGATGGGTCCCCAGGTGGTTGGCGATGGTCTCGTGGGTGATGAACAGCCGGTCTCCACCCTCAATGGCGGACTCCTCCAGCAAAAAGGCGGCCACCCGCCGGTCCATGCTCTTCCACATGATCTGCTCCACCAGCCACATGACCTCAGAGAACCGGGCGGCCATAATCTCGTTGGTGTAGTTGGACAGCGGAGCGGACTCCTCCATAACCCTCCGGTATACCTCTGCAGGGATGATCCAGAGGTCTGTGTCCTTCTCTGCGTCGATGGTGACGTCAAACTGCGCGCTCCGCAGCATACAGGAGGCGGAAAACAGGCAGATATCCCGGCCAAAGAGACGATAGATTGTAACCTCCCGGCCCTCATCCGAAAGGATGTAGGCCCGGAGCTGGCCTGATTTCACCAGCAGCAGCCCGGTGCAGTCCGTGCTGCCGCTGTGAATCAAGGCGCCCTTTTTCACCTGCCGGGAGATCAGGCTGCCGAGGATAGTGTCCTGCTGAACCGCTGACAGCTTATCCCATATGGGAAAACAGCTCTGAAGCTCCATTTAAGCCTTCCAAAGGCTGTGCAGGTTGCAGTAGGCGTAGACGGCCTCCACCTCATCCCCCTCGCAGAGGGCGAAGCAGACCTCCGGCCTGTCGCCGGGGTGCAGCGCCTTGCGCTGGTTGCCCTGTCTGGTCTGCAGGGAGACCCACTGGATATAGTGCTCGGGCAGCATGGGGTGGTCCACAGAGCCGACACGCACCTTGACCAGATTGCCTTCCACCTGATATACGGGGACGTGCTTCTCCACGGCGGCGTCAGTGGTGCCGGGGATGATCTCGGTCATTTTCTGTCCGCAGCACATCACCGGAACGCCGGCGTTCCGGACCATGGCGACGATATTGCCGCAGTGCTCACAGATGTAAAATTTCTGTTCCATATTGCTCTTCCTCCTGACTTATGATGGCTGCAATGTTCCATAGGTGCCGCATCCGGCACGATTATGAAAATATTTGCCGTTGTTTGCAGCGGGCCGGACAGGGGCCTCCCCTGCCCCGGACCGCTGCCGATAACAGGCTACACCAAACAGAGGAAAAAATCAAGTCACGATGGAAATTAATGAGCCGCCGCCGGGATTCTCTCCGGCTGTTCTTTCGTTAACGAAAGTGGTTTTATTGATGTGCCAAAGCGTGTTGTCATAATAACCAATTTACCCGATTTAATTCCGTGTATTATAAACGAAAATATGCCGGCCGCTCAAAAAACGATTGACATTGGTAAAACAACTTTATAAAATTGAGGCTACAGAAGGCAATCGTCTCTGTGGATCCCCGAAAGTCTTGGGAAAAACGAACAGGAGGAAATGAATATGAAAAAGACACTTGCACTGATTCTTGCGGCCTGCATGTCCCTCTCCCTTGTCGCCTGCAACGGCGGTGACAAGAGCAATACGCCCGGCGGCAGCCAGTCCGGCTCCAATCCCGGCACCTCCAGCCAGCAGCCCTCCCCCGGCGGCGACGCGGCCGGCAAGACTGTGGGCATCGCCATGCCCACCCAGTCCCTGGAGCGGTGGAACCGCGACGGCGCCTACCTGGACGAGCAGTTCAAGGCCGCCGGTTACAAAACCATCGTCACCTACTCCGACGACAAGTCTGAGCAGCAGGTGAACGACATCCAGAACATGCTGGCCCAGAACGTGGACCTGCTGGTCATCGCCGCTATCGACGGCAACTCCCTGAACACCGTGATGAACGACGCCGGCGCTGCGGGCGTCCCCGTCATCGCCTATGACCGTTTGATCATGAACGACAACGTGTCCTACTACGTGTCCTTCGACAACTTCACCGTGGGCGTCCTCCAGGGCACCTATGTGAAGGAGGCTCTGGATTTGGACAACGCAGCCGGCCCCTTCAACATTGAGTTCACCGCCGGCGACCCCGCCGACAACAACGCCCCCTTCTTCTACAACGGCGCGATCTCCGTTCTGCAGCCCTACATCGACAGCGGCAAGCTGAATGTGGTCTCCGGACAGACCGCCTTCGACGTGGTAGGCACCGCCGGCTGGAAGACTGAGAACGCCCTGAACCGGGCCCAGAACGTGCTGGCCTCCTACTACGCCGACGGCACCAAGCTGGACGCCTGGCTGTGCTCCAACGACTCCACAGCCCTGGGCGTGGCCCAGGCCATTACCTCCGACTACGCCGGCGGAACTTCCGTCATCATCACCGGACAGGACGGCGACGTGGCCAACCTGCACAACATCAAGGACGGCGTGCAGTCCATGACTGTGTATAAGGCCGTGGCCAACGAGGCCGTTGTCACCCTGGACCTGGCCAAGGCCATCCTGGACGGCAAGACCGCCGACGCCTCCCTGATCTCCGCCTCCGGCTGGAGCTTCGACTGCGCCTACGATACCGAGTCCTATGAGACCACCCCCGGCAACAAGTGCCCCTCCTTCCTGCTGGTGCCCGACGTGGTCACCGCCGACAACATGGAAGAGAAGCTGGTCACTCCTGGCTACTACTCCGTGGGCAGCGACGGCTAC
>JAAVYL010000081.1 GCA_022791075.1 Lawsonibacter sp.
AATATATAGACGATTTTAATTTCAAAGAGGAGATCAACCGCTCATAAACCTCCCGCAGGCGCAGAGGCCATTACTCCGCAGCCCATCCCGTCATCGCCCTGGGCGGGCACCAGAACGGTGTCGCCCTCGCTCAGTCCGGAGGTGATCTCCACATACTCCCCGCCGCTGCCGCCCAGGGTGACGGTCCGCTCCTCCACCTTGGCAGGATCAACGATGGTAACGCCGTCCTCACCCAGGCAGCCCTCCAGGGGTACCAGCACCGTGTCCCCCCGCTGGACCGCCGCCGCTGGAATGGACATGGCCCCCTTCACCCGCTCCACAACGATGTCAGCAGACACGTTCATGCCCGGGTTCAGCCCGCCATAGTCCTCCAGCAGAATGGTGACAGGATAGGTGGTAAAGCCGTTGGTGGTGGTGCCGTTGATGCTCACCCGATCCACTGTGCCGATAAAGGTCTGTCCGGGCAGGGCGTCGGCGGTAATCTCCACCTGCTGTCCCGGCTCAATCTTGTTCAGATCCAGCTCGCTGATGTTCATTTCCAGCTTCAGATAGCTCAGATCATAGATGACCGCCAGGGGCCCCGACTCAATACCGTCCACCTTGTCCCCCGCCTTGATATTCTTCTCAATGACGACGCCTGAAATGGGGGCGGTGACGCTGTAGTTCTCCAGGGCGTCCTGGGCATTCTGGAGGGCCAGCCGGGCATTTTCCAGGGAGAGCTGGGCGTTCTGGAGGCCGATTTGGGCGTTGTCATAGGCGTCCCGGGCATTTCTCTGAGCCTGGTCCAACTCATCCCGGCTGCTCCGGACGGTGTCCCCGCCCAGGACGGCCAAAACCGAGCCGTCGGACACCTGACTGCCCACGTCGATGGGCAGCTCGGTCACCTGACCGCTGGCCCGTGCCGTCACAGTCCGGCGCAGATTTTCCTCAAAGGTGCCGCTCGCTGCACAGGCAATCTCTCCCACCTGGGCCGTAGCGGAATTGGTGGAGGTGAGGGCCCCGGGATTGTCCACGCGCAGCTTCACCTGCCGCACCAGGGTCCCGCCGGTCCCCACCATGTCGGCGGCAGAGACCGACTCCACCGTTGCGGGCAGGGTCTCCAATGTTCCGGCAATGGTCACCTGGGCGCTCTGCCCCACTGAAATCCTCTGGGCGTCGGCGGAATGGAAGGGCAGCGTCAAGGTCAGGGTGGCGCTGTCAGAAATCTCTGCAATGGGCGCTCCGGCAGACACCAGGTCCCCCTTCTTCACCAGCACCTTCTGGACCACGCCCTCCTCCGAGGCCCGGACGGTGAGGCTGCGGACATAGTCGTCATAGTTCTTTTTGGCCAGCTCAATCCCCCGCTGGGCCTGGTCTGCGGCCAGCCGGGCCTGCCCCACATTTAATTGGGCCTGCTCCACTGACGACTTGGCCTGGCGGATGGCGTTCTCCGCATCCCCCGCGTCCAGCCTGTAGAGCAGCGCGCCCTTCTCCACCTGGTCGCCCACCTCGAAGGGGGCCTCCAGCATCTCACCGGTGACGAGGGATCGCACTTGATAGGAATCGATGGGGGTAACGGTGCCGGTTCCGGAAACAGAGACGGTCAGGTCCCGGCGCTGGACCGTGTCCGGCACATACTGTCCCGCCAGAGCCGAGGCCGGATCCTGGCCCCCTCTGTGGGTGAACCAGTATACCCCCAGAGCCGCCAGCACCGCCACCGCCGCAATCCGCATCCACTTCTTCCGCTTCCTGGGCAGCTTGAGCGCAAGTCCTCTCTTCTTTGCCGGACTGGGCGGTTCCTTGACCGGAGCGGACGCTTGCGGCGCCTCCGCTGCCTCCTGAAGCGATTTCGCCTCCGGTGTTTGAGTTGTTTTCATAGTGTTCCTCCTCATCTTACTTTTGCCTGGGGAACCCGTCCCCTGTTATGTACGCCGGTTTTCCGGTCTCTTTCACAGAGCGTATTGTACCTGAGAATCCTTACATTTCTCAGAAGAAAAGTTAAAATTTTCATTAAAATTTTTCCGCCCCGCTGTTGGCTCTCCGCGTGCCCAAGAAGGGATTGCCGCTGAAGCGCCCTCCTTTCCGTAAAATACAGCTTCCACCAGGGGGAAAGTCAAGAAGAATATGTCTTTTTTTGAAAAATTTTTGTTCCTTCCTCCTCCCGCCTCTCCCTTTCGTCAAAACCGGTGGTTCAGAATCGCTTATCTTTTGGTCAGTTTGGCCGATATTGATAAAAAGACGATGTGAAGAAGATACCCAACCGCGTTTCCCGGAAGGAGGCATTTTCAATGGGTGAGCTGACAATTCGCAGAAGGATGGGGGTTGCGGTCCCCCAGTATCAGGGGACCACAAAGACGGAAAAGAAGTCCGGCAGCAGCCGGAGCCAGGCGACGTCCCGAACAACGGTCACCATTTCAGAGACCCTCCGGCAGCTGATGAGCCGCGTCAGCCAGGCGGAGGGCCACGCCCGTGAGAGCCGCCGGACCCTCCAGGCGGGAGAGGGCGCACTGGCCGGGGTGCAGGACAGCCTGGAGCGCATTGCCCAGCTGGCCCGGCAATCCGCCGGCGGTGGACAGCCGGACCGGGCCGCCCTTCAGGCCGAGCTGGAGGGCCTGCGGGACGAGATTGACCGGATCCTCAGCAGTGCCGTCTCCGGCGGCACACAGCTCTTTCTGGACGAGGACGCCGGCGCGGACGACGGAGCCGAGGTGCTGCTGTACACCCTCTCCGGGGAACCCGCCCCCAGTGAGGAGGCTGTCCAGGAGCTTCCCGACTGGCTGGTGAAGGGAATCACCCAAACTGCGCTCACGCCGGAGCAACTGCTGGCCGGGCTGGGGCTGGATAAGACAGCCACTCCCTCCCAGATTCTAGCCGCCATCGCCAACAGCTCCCTGGAGAACAATCCCGCCGTCGGCTATCTGGCCACCTTATATCTGGGCTCTGTAATCGCCGGCGGCAGCGCCTCTGAACCCATTGACCCGGAAGCTGCCCTGGAGGGCCTGCGGCAGCTGATGGATATGGTGGCACAGGGCGTTCCCCTGGATCAGGCCGTGGAGCTGTTGACCCGCGGCGAGTTCACCGGCATTCTGGACTTTCAAAATCAATTCCTCAGCGGCATGGCCCCCGGCCTTTCGGAGTTTCTCACCAACCTGCTCCTCGCTGACAGCGCCCTCTCTCTGTCCGGCTCCTCCCTCCTGGCCCTGCTGGCAGGGATTGAGGGGACTAACCTGGACCTGATGATGGGCCTGCTCACCGCCCTCCAGAGCGCCCAGGCCGGCCCCGTGTCCGGCGCTGGCTCCGGCCTGGAGCAGGACATGACAAGCACGATGAATCAGGCCGGACAGGCTGCGGGAGCGGAGTCCGCCCCCGGGCACGTCTCCACCCGGGTCTTTGGCCATGTCCAGGCGACAGGTCAAAACCTCTCCGCCCTCTCCTTCAACCCCTCCACAGGTGAGCTCACGACCGGCGGCCCACACCCCCTGTTTCTTCAGAGCGCCGGCCAGGAAAAGCAGGCAGTGGTGCTCACTGGCTCCGGGTTGGTGACCCTTCAGGCCCTGAATCTCTCCACACTCACCGTCAATTCCAATACTGCCCGTATTTTTTCCGCAGGAGAAAGCATTCTGGATATGATTCAGCTGCGTGAAAACACCGTCCTCACCCTGGAGGGCGGAGGGCTGCTGCGCACTGGCACCTTTCACGGCGAAGGCTCCAGCCTTCTGCGGCTGAACGGGGGCGCCGTTGTGGTCACGGGTCAGGACGGCCAGACTTTTGGTGCCCTCGCCCTTCCCGTGGTTCTGGACGGCCCCGTCTCTCTGGCGGCTCAGGCATCAAATGTTACCAACCCGGCGGGAAAGCCCTTAACCCCCTTCGATATCATCTGGAAGGCGCTGCTCCCCGGCTGGCACAGCATTACCGCCATGTCCCTGGATGGCCGCCAGACCAGAATGTCCCTTCTGGAGGGTGACCCTGCCCGGCTGTGGCTGGAGAAATGGGATCCCTCCCACGGTTCTCCGGTTCACTCCCTGATTATCCGGGGCAAGGACCAGTCCGGCCGGCCCCAGACCCGGTACGCCTATCTGCACTGGAACCAGAGCACCGGCACCTTTGAGGAGACCTCTATGTATCCCAACCCCTTTACCATCACTGGCGGCGAGGCGGGCCGGGATTGGGTCTACGAGGAGGAGTCCCACACACTGCACATCCTCTCCGCCCAGGTGACAGCCATCTCCGGCGGCTCCGGAACCGACACAAATCAAACCCCCTTCAGCGGCAGAATTGTGCTGGCCGACCACATCGGCGGGGTGGAGCTGACCCTGGACGGCGTAGTCTGCCGGGTGGTCAGCGGCCGGGCCTTTGACCTGGGCCGGGAAAATGATGTGACGCTCATTCTGTACGGCGGAACCGGCAATTACTTTGAAAGCGGCGCGGGCTGTGCGGGAATTTCGCTGGGAGAGGGCACCAGTCTGATGATTGACTGCGCCGAGGCCTCGAAAGAGGAGGACATTCCTGACGGCATTCTCACTGCCGCCGGAGCCGGCGGCGGGGCCGGCATCGGTCGGGACAGCGGGTCCAGCCGGGATCAGAGCAGCCGGATCCTGATCCGCGGCGGCACGATCACCGCCACGGGGACCGGCGGCGGGGCTGGGATCGGAGCCGGAAAGCACGCCTCCCTGGGCGAAATCACCATCCTGGGGGGAACCGTCACTGCAACCGGGGGAACCGGCGGCGGGGCCGGAATCGGCGGAGCCCTGGGCGCCCCCGTGGGTGACATCAGGATTCAGGGCGGCACGGTCGCCGCTGTGGCCACCCACCACGCCGCCGCCATCGGCGCCGGCGTTCGGGGGGAGTGCGGCGACATCCTTATCACCGGCACTGCCCGGATTGTCAAGGCGCTGGGCGGCAACCCCGGTGCGGACATCGGTGCCTGTCTTTTCGGAGGCTGTGGGGAGGTCCTCATATCCGGAGCCGCCGATATTGGCCGGGCCAGACTTTGGACGCGGACGGGAATTCCCCTCCAAATGGGGGAGGATACCGTAATCCTGCCCCAGTTCCGCCTCTCCTCCCGGGCGCTGCGGCTGGACCGGCTGAGCATATCCACCCCGGAGCAGGCCCAGACCGCCGGAGCGGCTCTCGAAGCGGACCAGAGATGGATTTCCCAAATTCAGGGGGTGTACAGCGCACTGTACCGTCAGCTGGAATACAGCTTTGCCGGTTTAAGCAGTGTTCAGCAGTATATCAGCGCGGCAGGCAGCCTGGTGCGGGATGACGCTGTGGCCAGTACCCTGCTGGCTGACATGAGACAGTCCATCCTCCTCCAGCCATCCCAGGCCATCCGCACCCACAGCAAGCGCGGGTCAGAGGATGTGCAGCAGCTGCTGCGGTGACCTCCCGCCGCTGATTCTCCCCGCTTTTCCCAAAAAGGCACCCCCTGATGCAGCCGTCGCAGGCTGTATCAGGGGGTGTTCTCATTCAGTCATTTTTGTCCGGAGGCCGGGCAGGGGCTTTACTTCTCATCTGTCAGCTCCGGCGGGGGGACGGGCGGCTTCTCCCCCGGCGTCTCCTCCTCCGGAGAGGTCTCAGACTCCTCCTCCGTCTTCTCCGGAGCCTCCTGGGGCTTTTTAATCTCCTCACTGATGATGTGAATCGCCCGGGCAGGGGGCTCAATATCCCCGGGCAGGGGCTTGGCCCTACGGGTGGAGGCGTAAGCGTCCTCCACCAGGGCGGGGTCCCGACCCTCAATAATAGCCACCATCTCACCGCCGGTGATGGTCTCCTTCTCCAGCAGGTAGGCCACCACCTTGTCCATGTCCTCCCGGTTGGCCTTGATGACCTCCACAGCGTCCTTATAGCACACATCCAGAATGGCTTTCACCGCCTTGTCCATCACAGCGGCGGTGTCCTGTGCGCAGTCCAGGCCATAGCCGCCCTCCAGATACTGGTTGCGGACCGAACCCAGAGCCATCATGCCGAATTCCTCACTCATGCCGTACATGGCCACCATGTTCCGGGCAATATTGGTGGCCTCCTGGATGTCCTGAGAGGCGCCGTTGGTCATGGTATCCATGACTACCTCCTCGGCGGCCCGGCCGCCCATGGAGA
>JAAVYL010000082.1 GCA_022791075.1 Lawsonibacter sp.
AGACAGACAGACAGACAGACAGACAGACAGACAGACAGACAGACAGACAGACAGACAGACAGACAGACAGACAGACAGACAGACAGACAGACAGACAGACAGACAGACAGACAGACAGACAGACAGACAGTTCCAAATTCAGATCATTATGATGCCAGAGGGCTTGTTTTGCCAACTGCACATTCCTTGACAGAGGAAGATATTGCAACGGTATGCGATACGTTGAATCAGATCGTGGAACAGCTGCAGGAAAGGGATAATATAAAAAAGCATGACGAATGAAGCGTATATCACAGAAGCTTTGGATCGGATAAAACGAAAAGGAAATGACGATGAGCTGTGTCTGGTCCCGATTTTAAACCAGGAGATGCAGACTGTTGGGTTCCTGCGTCCGATTACAGTGGACTTTAAGGAGACAATTCCCCGGTGTGCAGAGCTGCTGAGCAAATGGAGACGGGATAATCCAACGCTGTCGCCCACTCGCTTTTCGATTACCGAGGAAAGAACAGAGAAATGGCTCTTGGATTATGTGATCAATAATAACCGAAGGATTCTGTTTATGATACAGGATTTGGAGGGTGTTTGCATTGGACATATGGGGTTTGCAGGTTTTGAGTATGACCGGCAAGCTGCTGAGGTTGATCTGGTAGTAAGAGGAGAGAAGGACGTATCAAAGGGAATCATGCGATATGCGATGGGCGCTCTGATTCAATGGGGAAAACAGGAGCTGAAACTGAAGCATATTGGCTTGGAGGTCCTTTGGGATAATGAGCACGCAATTTCGTTTTATCAGTCCTGTGGCTTTCAGAAAAGGGGGCTGATTCCCCTGGAGATGAAAGAGATTCAGGGAGAGGTCAGGTGGCTGCCGATCAGTGGCGATACAGGGCCGGCTGAAAAATATTATTTGCAGATGGAATTGTGCCAATAAGGGAGAGAACGCTATGACCGTTTCAGAATATATCTTTGATTTTCTACAGAAAAAGGGCTGTGATACGGTATACATGGTCTCTGGCAGCTCGGCCATGTGGCTGACAGATGCGCTCCAGCGGAACGAGAGACTGAAGGCCGTATGCTGTCACCACGAGCAGGCTGCGGCCATGGCGGCGGACTGCTATGGCCGGACGCGGGGGATTCCTGGCGTATGTCTGGCCACGATTGGCCCGGGGGCTACAAACGCGATCACCGGCGTGGCAGGTGCGTATGTGGATTCTTCGCCCATGATTGTTCTGACAGGTCAGGCTAACTCAAGGCTGGTGCGCTATGAAATGGAGACGGGAATTCGCCAACACGGCACCCAGAGCCTGGATTTGGGACCGATTGTGTCCTCCATGGTAAAGTACTTTTCCTGTTTGCAGGAGCCGGGGGACGTCCGGCGCACCGTGGAACAGGCCTGGAACGAGGCGGTGTCGGGCAGACCGGGCCCGGTGTGGATTGATATACCAGTAGATATTCAAAACAGGCAGGTTCCGCCGGAGATGGATGGATACCTGCCAGCGGCTGAGCCCGGTTCAGAGATGGAGCTGGGGCAGGTGGCTCAGACCCTGGCTGCGGCGCAGAGACCCTTGATTTTGGCCGGAGGAGGCGTAAGGACGTCGGGCGCCGCAGAGCTTCTGGACGAGTTCTGCCGAAGGTACCAAATCCCTGTGGTGACCTCCAGAGGGGGAATTGATGTAATAGGCTCTGATTCCCCCTGCTTTGTTGGCCGGCCCGGCAGTTATGGAGACAGGGCATCCCATTTTGCCATCCAGCAGTGCGACTGTCTGCTGATTTTGGGCAGCCGGCTGTCTGTCTCCACAACGGGCTATTATCCACAGCGGTTCGGTCAGAACGCCTATAAGGTGATGGTGGATATTGACCAGAAGGAGCTGGACAAACCGGATGTTCCCGTGGACAAAAAGCTTTGTATGGATGTGAAGAGGTTCCTGGAGCAGCTTTCTCAGGCGCTTTCCTGCGAAAAGTGCGGGGAGCGTGGGCAATGGATGTCCCACTGCCAGGAAATGCGGAGCAGGTATCCCAATGTCCTGCCCGCCTATACTCAGGAGGAGCCGCTGAACAGTTATTATTTCACCAACCTGCTGTCCCGGTGTGCTCCGGCGGAGAGCGACATTGTGGTGGACACCGGCAGTGTGTGCAATATTGTCTCCCAGAGCTGGGAGCTGAAAACCGGACAGCGGTATTTGATTTCCGGGGGCCTGTCCGCCATGGGCTTTTGGGCTGGCGCGATTGGTGCGGTACAGGAGGGGCGGCAGGTGATTGCCCTCTCCGGGGATGGAAGCGTACAGATGAATGTGCAGGAGTTTGCCACGCTGCACTATAACCAGCTGCCGATAAAGCTGTTTGTCTTCCAGAATAACGGATATATGCTCATCCGCCATAATCAGCACAATTATATGAATGACCGTTTCCTTGGAGTCGGTCCGGACAGCGGTCTGGAGACCCCTGATTTCTGCAAGGTTGCGGCAGCTTATGGCCTGGAGAGCGTTGAGCTGGAGGCCGGCGAGGGGCTGGAAGAAAGAATCCGGGAGATTCTGTCCCGGAGAGGCCCTGTAATTTGCCAGGTGCGGGTGCAGGAGTTTGGCGAGATTGCCCCGAGGATTGCCTCACGAGTGATGCCGGACGGCTCACTGAAGGCGGCAGAGTTTGACGACCTCTATCCGTTTTTATGAGACGAACCCCTGTCCGTTTGATGAGAGGCGGGGGAGCGATGCTGCAGCATGGGAGGAATGGCCGTGTGGACGAAGAGCGAATGGGAACGAGAATGTTTTCCTGGGGACGAGAGAGCTGACCCGCAGCAGGCTGAGAGCAGCGCGAAGATTCCGGTTCTCTCCAGCGGGAAATGCGGCCGTCTGCTGCTGTATGGGGCAGGCTATGGCGGACAGATCTTTTTAGAGCTGCTGCGCGGCTGCGGGGTGGAGCCGGAGGGATTTTTAGATGCGTCTCCGCAGAAGCGGGGCCGCGCTGTCATGGGACTGCCGGTTTATGCACCTGAGAAAGAATGGGTTGAGGGAGCCGCGGTAGTTGTCTGTCTGCTTCGGATGGACGAGGGATATGAGGAGATCAAGAGACGGCTGGCGTCTCTGGGGTGCAGACTGGTGTGCCATATGTATGAGCTGAGAGAGGACCGGAGGCTTTTTCAAAATCAGCCGCTGATTTTTTCACCGGACCGGGAACTGCTCTGGACCAACCGGGAGCAGCTTTACCGAGTGTATCAGCTTCTGGAGGATGATGCTTCCCGGGATACGCTGACAGCTGTTTTGCGGTTCCTGTGGGGACGTCTGCACGAGCCGATTCCGGCTTTGCCCATGGAGGAGCAGTACTTTGCCGATATCTATCATCCCGGGGCAGAGGAGGTATTTGTGGACTGCGGCGCCCATGTGGGGGAAATTTTCTGCCAATTTTTGCAGCGGACAGAGGGGAATTTTGGGGCCTACTGGGCCTTTGAGCCGGATTTGAGAAATGTACATGCGCTGGAGAAGGCAATCCCGGATGAGTGTCGAAGCCGGGTCCACATCAAGTGTCTGGCCTTGGGGGAGAAGCCGGAGACTGTTCGCGTCCGTAATTATGACGGCAATAACTCCCTGGTCCGCCCGGACGGAGATCAGACGGCAGCCTGCGTCCCGCTGGACAGCTTCTGGCCGGAGCTGAGGCCCACCCATTTAAAGGTTGACGTGGAGGGGTGGGAAAACAGTCTGCTGCGCGGTGCACGGACCATGATTTGTAAGGAGAAGCCCTTGATCTCTATCGCAGTTTATCACAATGAGGCGGATTTTTGGACAATCCCGCTGTGCCTGAAGCAGTGGGTTCCGGAATACCGGTTTTACCTGCGCAGCTATTTGAATGTGGCTGAGACCGTTCTGTACGCAGTTCCACCGGCGTACATGCGCTGACTGCGTCAAGTGAGGGAAGAAAAGGAGGCCGCGCTATGAAATACCTTGATCTGCCCACTGGGAAGAGAATGTCGAAAATTGGACTGGGTGTGAGCCGTTTTGGAACCAGGACCCCTGAGGAGCTGGCCTGCGCCATGCTGGACCGCTTTATTCAGGCGGGCGGGACATTGGTGGATACAGCACGAAATTATTATGAGTGGGTGGAAAACGGCCGGGGAAAAAGTGAAGAGTTTCTTGGAAGCTGGATACAGAAACACGGATGCCGGGATCAGCTGGTGCTGTCAACAAAGGGCGGTGTGACCAACAGGGGGAAGCAGTTTTTTGTGGACTTGTCCTGCGAGGGACTCACGCTGGAGCTCCGAAAGAGCTTGGATGCCCTAAAGACGGACTATTTGGATATTTATCTTCTCCATAGAGATGAACCGGACCGTCCAGTGGAAGAAATTATGGATACCCTTCAACAGATTGCTGTCCTGGGCCGCTGTGGCTGCCTTGGTGTATGCAACTGGAGGCCCGAGCGCATCCGGGCAGCCAATCTGTATGCCGACCGTTACGGTCTGCGCCCGATTAAAATTGTGCAGACCTGGTGGTCTCTGGCCTCCTACACAGATGCAATGTGGGATGACGCAACGACTACACATATGGATCCGGAGACCAGCCAATATTGTCAGGAGCGCGGATGCCTTGTGATGGGCTACACATCACAGGCCAAAGGGTTTTTCCAGAAAGCTTGTGCGGTTGGGGCTGAACACTTGGATCCCATGCTGAAGAAACGGATTCTGACCCCGGGCAATCTGAAAAAACTGGAATTTCTCAAGGACTATTGCGGCAAAACAGGTTGTTCGCCTACGGATGTGGTGTTGGGCTATCTTACCTCGAATCCGCTCCAGGGGACCGCGCTGGTGAGCTGCTCGGGCCTGGAGCAGCTGGAGGACATTTTAAAAAGTGCGGATTATACTCTGGATGTCAGTGTTATTCGGTTGTTGGATCAGCTGTAATCTATCTGCACCAAGGAGGAACTTATGATATCAGTGATAATGCTGACCTATAACCGGGAGGCACTGGTGGGTCGTGCGGTTGAGAGCATCCTGGCGCAGACATACCACGACTTTGAATTTATTATCGTGGACAACGGCTCGACAGACCGAAGCGGACAAATTGCCGATGAGTATGCGGGTAAAGACAGGCGTATCCGGGTCATCCATCGGGAACGGGGCAATATCGGTTCCGGACGGAACACAGGTCTGGAGGCAGCCAAAGGGGAATACATAGCTTTTATTGATGATGATGACTGGGCAGAGCCGGATTTCCTGGAATTTCTCCTCAGTCTGACCGAGGAGAGCACCGCAGATGTAGCCATCTGCGGTGCAGCAGACAAAGTGTTCGATGAAAAGAGGGTTATGGGCCCTGAAGAAGCCCTCATCGAACTGATGTGGCGGAAGAAGTACAATATGGCGTTTCCAACGAAGCTGTTCCGGAGAGACCTGATCGGTCAGCTGCGCTTTCCGGATGAGGGAACCTATGATGATATCGCTCTGATGTACCGTCTGCTGGCGGAGGCGAAGCGTGTGGCGTATCATGGCCTGCCAAAATATACCTTTTACCGCCACCCGGGCAACAATTCCGCCTGGACTACAGACCACAGCCTGCTGACGCCGGAGACGCTGGATGAGTACCTGTCGGTTTATCGGACACGAACGCAATGGCTCAGTGACAAATTTCCTAAGCGTGAGTCAACATGGCGCTATTTCGAGTGGTCCTTCATGATCTCTATGGTGGAGAAAATTGTACGGCTAGCAATACCAAACTGCGAAAGGCAGCTTGCCGCTATGAAAAACGAGCTGTTGAGACATCGGGCGGAATTTTTGGCCTGCCCTGAGATTCTGGAAATTGAGAAATTATTAGTGGGAAATTCCAGTTTGATAAAGGAGACTTGAAATGTTGATAACAAAACGGATGTCGATTGTCCCCACCTTTGTCTGTACACTGAGATGTAAATTATGCAGTAACCACATGCCAGCTTTTAAGGACCCGCCTCGCGCTTCTGTAGAAGAAATAAAAGCTGATATCCACGCACTGTTTACTTTGTTTGACCACATCGAATGGCTACAGTTCGTTGGTGGTGAGATCTTTACACACCGCCAGTTGGATGAAGTGTTCGAGTACTGTAAAAAGTATTCTACACAATTTGACCGGCTGATTATTGAAACTAACGCTACTGTCCTTCCTACAGATAAGGAGTTGGAAATTCTCCTTTCCTATGGACCGAAGCTGAAAGTGATGATTAGCGATTATGGTGTGCTGTCTAAAGTGCGGGAGCAACTGGTGGAGATTTTGGAACGGAATAAGATTGAGAGTGTGCTGAAAAAGTATTATGGGGGTGTAGAGGGACAGCATTTTGGCGGCTGGATTGATAATACGCTCTGCAGAGATTTACTGGAGCCAGATTACTATGTAACGCAAATGGCTGCTCAGTGTGCCCAGGTACGATTGGAGAACATGCATGTGTTTCGAGGAAAACTTCATCGGTGCAGTAATTCTCTGTTTTTATCTGAATTGGGGATTTGCATACCTAACCAAGGAGATTATGTAAATATCCATGATAGCACAACGCTGGAGACAAAACGGGAACTTATTCGACGTTTTTATCATTATCCTCGAAAATCTTGTCATTATTGTACATGGAAAAGCAGTGGCGAGGCTACTTGTGTCCGTTACCCGGCAGCAGAACAGTTATAGATGAATTTTTAAGGTTTGTAAAGGATAGATGGGATAATGAAATACGGTTTACTTACTTATTTTGGAGCCCCTTATTGTAACTTTGGAGATTATGTTCAATCAATTGCAATAGAGTATCTGTATTTGGAAATTATGAAGATACCGAAAGACCAGATTGTATATATTACAGAGCAGGAATTGAAAAGTTATGATGGGGAGCAACTTATTTTGCCATATAGTTACGTTCTTGCTTTCTTATTAGATAAAAATCACGAAAAAGCAGAGATCTCCAATAAGATAACAGTTGTTTTTTTGGGAGCAAGTGTAGAATTTGCAATGTTATATGATGCTTACCCTTTAGATAACTTTTTTGATTCAACAAAGGGATACTATAATCTGTTCCTGAAATATTCACCGGTTGGATGCCGAGATAACTTTACAAAAGAGTTACTGCAAAGACATGGGATTTCTGCCTATTTACAAGGATGTATCACAAATATTTTCCCCTTCAGAAAGGAAAAACCGTATAAAAAGGTCTTTTTGATCGATGTACCAGCAGAATCACTGCAACATATTCCTCAAAAGTTATTAGAAAACGCCGAAATTTTAAGCAACGCAGAGGAAATTATGGATTTGTCTTTTGAGCAAAATTATCAAAAAATTAAGGAGAGATACGAATATTATAGAGATAACGCAGCGTTAATTATTTCTTCACGCTACCATGTGGTCACACCCTGCAATGCAATGGGAATTCCTTGTATCTTTGTCAGGAGAACAGTTGATAAGCATAGAAGGGATATTAGATTAGATACATTGCATCCTGAAATACAAATTGTCTATGATAATGACTTTTCCCGTGTGGATTTTCAGAGGCGAGTGGATTGTGGCGGCAGCTTTTATGAGATGAAACAGCAAATTATAGAATTGGCGAGTTCAAGGATAAGCACAGTGGCCACATTGTATCAAAATACTCAATATATTTATGAATTTTTTAAGCCGAGAATAGAGTGGTTTCAGCAGATGCCCGATGCAGATATCTCATACAAAAATCGCCTTTTATCATACATAACAGCTTATCACGCGAATTCCGAAGGAAAGTATTATATTTGGGGTGCAATTAAGCTTCTGTGTAATGGAAATTCAGTTGGATTGGTGGAACTAGTCAAAAGTGTTAATCCAAAACTGAAGTTTACTGGATGGATTGACACATTTAAGACTGGCATACTAGCGCAGCGAAGAATATTTTCACCTCAACATTTTATGTTGGAGGATGGAGACTTTGTGATTGTAGCCGCAGAGACAGCGGTTGAGACTGCAGTGCAGTGCTTTACAAAAAAAGGGTATGGCAAGGAACAATACTTGATTTTAGCAAATACAATGGCTGTTCAAGGTGATATTGAAGCCGAATTAAAAAGAAGAACAGTGGGGACTGAAGAATGAAGTATGGGCTTCTCATTGAATTTGGTGCAAAATGTAGTAATTTTGGCGACTATGTGCAATCTATCGCAATTGAATATCTTTATACGAAAATTATGAAGATACCCCAAGAGGAGATAGTTCATATTACTGCTTCGGAGTTAAGTACTTATGAGGGCGAAGCGCTAATATTACCATACTCCTATGTTATGCATTTGCTTGTGTTTCCTGAATATAAAAAGGTAAAGCTATCTCCAAATATAAATCTGGTGTTTTTGGGTGGAAGTTTTAGTTTTACACAGTTTGGCAATCAATATCCAATTGATCGTGTGCTTGATCGGAATAATGGCTGGATTGATATGTTTAGGAAGTTCGCGCCAGTTGGCTGTAGAGACGCATATACATACAGTGTTTTGCAGAAATTAAGTATTCCTGCTTACCTTGGCGGCTGTATTACAAATATTCTGCCGCAAAGGCCTAATTTTCAAGAACGGCATAAGAAAAAAATATTATTGGTTGATTTGACGACTGATATATTTCCCTACATACCATCTGAAATATTAGAGAATGCAACTGTAATGACGCAATACGAGGAAAATGGAAAACTTACTGTGGAGGAGAATTATCAAAGGGCGAAAGAACGATATTTATTTTATTCCGATGCAGACCTAATCATTTCATCGCGGTATCACATGGTAACACCGTGTAATGCGATGGGCGTCCCGTGTATATTTGTGAATAGAAACATCAATTATTATCAAAGGGATATTCGCTTGGACACGCTCAATCCTACAATCCAATTTTGCTCAACTGACCATGCGGAAGAGATTAATTGGCACCCAGTTCCTGTTCAGTTTGATCGTCTGAAAGAAAAAGTAACTGAGCTAGCAGCAAAATGTGTTAAGGATGCGTTTCTGAGATACTCACAGTAACGAATGTGAGAAGGTTGGGGTGAGAATATATGGACAGGAAAGTAACTGTTTACACAAAGGTGTATAATACAGAATGCTATCTGCGGCAGTGTATTGAGAGTGTTCTGTCACAAAGCTACTCAAATTTTGAATATATTCTTGTTGATAATGGGTGTACTGATGGAAGCAGTAAAATTTTGGAAGAATATGCCAAGCTTGATGGAAGGATACATTTGATCCGGTATGAAAAAAACCAAAAAATCAACATTCAAGAATTCATTCTATCCAACGCGACAGGAGATTTTCTGGCCGTGTTAGATTCTGATGACTGGTGGGAACCAACTTTTTTGGAATGTCTTCTCAATATAGCGGAAGAGAACGACCTGGACATTGTCTGTACTGGAACGGTAGTGCATTATGTGGCGTCGGGAAATGAAAGTTCCCATAAAGTAAGTCAGCCATTATTGTTCCCTAGGAAAACCTTTGCAAATAGGTTGCCTTATTATCATATTTTTTTTAGGACAGTTTGGGGAAAGCTGATTAAGATGGATTGTTTGCGGGCAGTTCCAGTTGGTATGGTTCCAGAATTATCCTATGGAAGGGATACTGTGTGGTGTTTTCAATTCCTTCGTTACGCCAAGCGGATTGGGATTGATAATTTTGCCCTTTACCATTACCGGGTCCATGCTAAGTCAGTTTCGCGCCAGTACAATCCTGAACGATTTGAATCTGACGTTTATCTCTATAATGATGCCGTCGATTTTCTCATTAATTTTGGGCCTGTCAGTGCACCAAACCGCTATTTTTTACAGCGAGTTTATTGTAACGCAGTTGTTGATACGGTCCATGTTATTTGCAACTCTTCGCTACCCCCGGAAAGCAAGCTGAAAGAGTACCGCATAATAGCGGTGCATCCCTTGACGCAGGCTGCTTATCGTGAGTGTAAAAGTGAAGATGCTGTCCGAAGTCGGAAACTGCTGGTTTCAAATGCCATTTTAGCAGGAAAGGATTTGAAGGGACAGTCGGATAAGGAGTTGCGTACAATTTTACAGACGCTTTTGCCCAACTGTGGGCGGGCAGTAACAGGTCAAAATATTTCTGTGTTCTGTAGACACAAGAAGCTATTGGACCCTCTTTACGCAGATCAGCCAGAATCAATGTTGCGGGGTTTATTAAGATTGCTCAGGAAGTCCCGTTGTGAAAAATCAGACATACTACAAATCTTGCAGTTACTTACGGTAGATAATTTACTGCTTAGCCAGATTGACGATATTGAATTTCTGCAGCAGTATGGAGATATTTACACAACAATTTGGCAGGGACGGCAATTTGACGCATTGGATGCGATGACTGGGCTGCTACTGGACGGGAAGGTTAGCTGTGGCAGGAGGCAGTTTCTTCAGCTTTATATATCTTTAGCTGCGGTTCTGGAACAAGTGCCTGCATTTATTTTTGGGAAGATGCAGTTAGCGTGGAATTTTTTGGAGGAGAACAGCTTGGAGGAATGCGAAAACATTGTTGCTGAGTTGGAGAATATGGGAGTGGCAGACTGTGAAGAACTTGATTCACTACGAAATGAGATTGCGCTGAAGAGTAGCGATTAAAGAAGCACAGTGTCATGTACCATTGGATGTACATGACACTGTGCTTTGCATTTGTGGAGTCAGGAGCTCCTGCTCACTGGCCTGCAGAGCATTCCAGAAGATTCTGGAAGACCTTGGCGACTTCAATTCGGGTGGCGAGACCTTGGGGGTCCAGGACGCCGGCGCCGCGGCCGCTGATGATACCCTGTTCCGTGGCCCATGTTAAAGCTTCCACAGCGTAGCTGGCGGCTTTATCTGCGTCGCTGTAGCTCAGGGAAGACTTTTCAGCGGCAGGACAGCCGATGTACCGCCACAGGATTACGACCAGATCCTGGCGGGTGATATGGTCGGCGGCCCCAAAGGTTCCGTTTCCGTAGCCAGAGACCAGTCCCTGTTCGGCAGCCCAAGCGACAGCATCGGCGTACCACTCATGGGAAGGGATATCGTCAAAAGTGACGGATTTGCTGCAGGCGGGATTGTTCTCCAGATTGTGGAGTACTTTGGCCACCATTCCGCGGGACATGGCCACGCCGGGACCAAAGGTAGAGGGGGAGATACCGTTGAAAAGCTCATGGCTGCTGACAAAGTCTATGGCATTAGAGGCCCACTCGACGTCAGGCACATCGTCGAACCCTTTGCTGTTATCGATGATTTCCAACCGGGCAGAGCCGGTCAGAGGGATGCTGAGGGTGCCCTCGCTGACGTTTACCGTGGATTTGCGGATCACTATGCGGGAGCCGTCCTGACCGATCAGCACAGCAACGGTGCCATGGGCAGCGTGGGCGGCGGGTGCGGTCACGGTAAGACCGTCATTCATGCTGGAGACAATGTGCTGTCCTGCACGAACTGTGACAGACAGCTGGCTGTCCTGGCGCTGGATGGAGACAGTGACGTCTCCTCCGGAGAGAGCGTTCAGCGAACTGTTTGGAATCGCAGCCTGAGCTACAGGGGTATTTACCGTAATACCGGCGTGAGTTTTGCGGACAAGATCGCTGATGACGGCAGCGGGGATGATAACCTGGGCGGAATCGACACTGCTCTGGATAATTGGGGTGATAACGACGACTGTGCTGCGTTTCTCCGCAGCCTGTTTCGTGAGTTCCCGTCCGGCAGAAGCGGAAATCGTGGCGCTGGCAGTGCCTCCGCTCTCAGAGGCGGGAAGTGTGACGGTTGTCTGAACCACAGATTTTCCGTTTTGCTCTTGCGCGCTGGTGTTCACCTGCTCGGGGATGGGATCGGCGGGGACCACAGTCAGAAAAGCCCTTCCCTCTATGGCGTTATATTTTGGGTCGTCTGGGGTGAAGATAGCGACAAAACGGTTGTATTCTTTGGGATTGGTGACGTTGCCGACAGAGAGGGAGCCATCCTTCCAGGCCCAGGTTCCGCTGACGTACGCGTCCGGGTCAGAAATATCTGCGAGATCCCCGACTAACATTTTTTCACCGATCACGATATCACTCAGCTTGGTGCCGTAAGTAGTTTTGATGGCATAGTTCTTTTTGATATAGGGCGTGATCCGGCAGCTGTCTGTGCTTAAGGTTGGGAAGGGTAAGGTGACCTGGCCGCCCAGACACAGGTTGCGGGCAAGGTGGTTCTCGGAGAACGAGGTGTCAGTTCCAACGATCTTTCCGTTGCTGTCCCACTTTGGCTTCAGCGTTCCGCTTCCTGAGAGGAAATAGTAGTAAGAGGTGTAGGTCTTCTCGTCATTCCAAGTGGCGTCAACTGCGTACCACTGACCACCCAGGTCGTCCATCCGCACGTAATTCCAGGCGTGGTTGCCGTCGTTGGCAGTACCGTTTATATAGAGGCAGGGGATGCCGTATCTGTCACACAGCAGCTTGAAGGACATGGCATAGCCTGCGCAGACCGTCTTATTCGGGGCCACCAGGGCGCTGTATGCTGACTGATCAAAGGAGGTGTTGTCCTCCTCGTCCTTTTCGTACAGGATCAGGTCGCAAAGGTAGTCATGGATTGCCCTGATTTTGCTGTAGGAATCGGAGGAGGAACCGATTTTTTTGTCAATTTCGTTTACAGCATTGGCGATGGCCTTTTGAAATTCCGAGATGTTGTTGGAGTGCGGCGACACATTCTTTAATGTAATGGTCACACTGGTGTAAAAATGCTCGTCGTAGCTGTAACTTGGCTGAAAGCTGCCGCTTTCCAGCCAGGGCATCTCCGGATGGTCCCGGTTCAGTGCCTCAAAGGTGGGATACAGCTCTGTTTTGAGCCAAGTGCTAATTTCGCTGGTGTCAGAGAGGGTTTTGGGAATCGAGATTTGGAGTTTGACCTGGCTGACGCCCGGCTGCGAGAATTTGCTCTGAAGCTCACGGTACAGCCGTTGCGAGCTTTCGTCCAGCTGGGCGTAGTACCCCTCATAGACGCCTTCTCGGAAGGTCCCGCCGTCGTTCCACGCTTGGGAGACGGTGCGGAGGGCAGAAGATTGGGGAGTATTGTCCAGTCCACGGTAAATGATCGGGCCCTGCACCAACTCCGGGGACTCTTCTTGCTTCTCTGCCGCAGCGGTCAGAGGCAGCAGTCCGAGCAGAACAGATACGGTGAGCAGGAAATTGAGCAGCCTTTTTTTCATGGGTGTACTCCTTTCTGCCGAAACAGGTGTGTACAGTCCTCCAAGAGAGGGGAAATGCGTTCTGTCCCGGTGCTGTGTAATGAGGAAAGTATTGTAATTTTACCAAAGGAATGAAAAAATGTAAAGGCCCTTCGCGTTTTCTGCTGCAGCCAGGCGGACACGGATAGACTGCTGGGTAGGACCCGGAAGGCCTTGTCCAAACTGTGGTTGGACAGGGAAATCAGAAACTTGAAATTTTTTTAAAAAAGGGCTTGCTTTTTTTGTCTGAGCGTGGTATCATACATAAGCTGTCTGACACAGAGCGGCAGTAATTTCCGGGTGTGGCGAAGTTTGGTATCGCGCTTGAATGGGGTTCAAGAGGCCGCTGGTTCGAATCCAGTCACTCGGACCAGGTCGTAGCAAGCTGTTAGTGGCTTGCTACGGCTTTTTTTTTGACGATTCACATAGCAACACTGTTTGAAAAGGGGCTGTGTTTTATGGTAAAAATCAACGATAACTTTCTGAAGCTGCCAGGCAGCTATTTGTTTTCTGAGGTGGCCCGGCGCATTGCCGCATACAATGCAGCTCATCCGGAGGCCGAAATCATCAAACTGTCCATTGGAGACGTCACCCGGCCACTGGTGCCCGCCGTAACCCAGGCCATGCACGCCGCAGTGGATGAGATGGGCACTGCGGAGGGCTTCCATGGCTACGGTCCGGAGCAGGGCTATGAGTTTTTGCGCCAGGCCATCGCCCAGGGGGACTACGCCTCACGAGGGGTTGACATTCAGCCCAATGAGATTTTTGTCTCTGACGGAGCCAAGAGTGACTGCGGCAACATCGGAGATATCTTTGGCACGGATAACATTGTGGCGATCTGCGACCCGGTGTATCCCGTCTATGTGGATACCAATGCGATGGCCGGCCGGGCGGGAGAGTATCAGGAGGAGCTGGGGCGATGGAGCCGCCTGATTTACATGCCCTGTGTGGAGGCCAACGGCTTTGCGCCGGAGCCGATCCGGGAGCGGGCGGACATCATTTATATCTGCTCCCCCAACAATCCGACCGGCGCGGTGATGAGCCGGGAAAAGCTGAAGGCCTGGGTGGATTACGCCAACGCCAACGGCTCGGTGATCCTTTTCGATTCCGCGTATGAGGCCTTTGTTGCCAGCGAGGATGTGCCCCACACCATCTTTGAGATTGAGGGAGCCCGTACCTGTGCCATTGAGTTCCGGTCCTTTTCCAAGACCGCCGGCTTTACCGGAAACCGCTGTGCGTACACTGTGGTGCCCATGGAGCTGGAGCGGGGGGGCGCGAAGCTGAACACCCTGTGGAACCGCCGCCAGTGTACCAAGTTTAACGGTGTGCCCTATGTGGTCCAGCGGGGAGCCGCCGCCGTCTATACCCCCGAGGGCCGGGCTCAGATTATGGCCAACATCGGCTACTATCGGGAAAACGCCCGGATTATCCGGGAGGGCTTGTCGGCTGCCGGGCTGACCTGCTTCGGCGGGGTGGACGCCCCCTATATCTGGCTCAAAACGCCTGACGGTGTGGGTTCCTGGGACTTCTTCGACCAGGTTCTGAACCGGGCCAATGTGGCGACGACCCCCGGCGCCGGTTTTGGTCCCAGCGGAGAGAGCTATATTCGTCTCACCGCTTTTGGAGAAGCCCAGGCCACCAGGACTGCTGTGGAGAGGGTGCGCAATATGTTCCGGTAATGGGGAGCGGTCCTCCGAAGGCAGGACCAATCAACAAATACAGCTCATGGGCAAGAGGCCCCCTGTGCAGAAGGATTAGGCTGCGCGGGGGGCCTTGTTATGGAGAAATGAAAATTTGAGAGCATTGGAAAGAATGCGAGGCCAAGAGCCGTTATATTGTAAAAACTTTCTTTTGGACAGGCCAAACCCGTCATTTCCCCTTGCAACCATATATGAAAAGGGGTATAATACCCCCGTTACAGGGGCGGAAAAGGCAGACCCCTTGCGGCTGCGAATCCCGATTCCCGGAGGTAACGACTATGGTAAAAGCAATTGTAGGCGCCAACTGGGGCGACGAAGGCAAGGGCAAGATTACAGATATGCTTGCCAGTCAGTCCGATGTGGTCATCCGTTTTCAGGGAGGAGCCAACGCTGGTCACACCATTATCAACGACTATGGCCGGTTTGCTCTGCACACCCTGCCATCCGGAGTGTTTTATCCCCATATCACCAACGTGATCGGGAATGGTGTGGCTCTGGATATTGTCAAATTGGCGGACGAGCTGGAGCAGGTGGAGGCCCAGGGGGTGCCTGCCCCAAAGCTGATTGTCTCCGACCGGGCCCAGCTGCTGATGCCCTACCACATCCTTCAGGACACCTATGAGGAGGCGCGGCTGGGCGGAAAGGCGTTCGGCTCCACCAAAAGCGGTATTGCTCCCTTCTACTCCGATAAATACGCCAAGACAGGCATCCAGGTGTGCGACCTTTTCGACGAGGAGCGCCTGCGGGAGCGGCTGATGGCGGCAGTGGAGCTGAAAAACGTGCTTTTTGAGCACCTGTATCACCAGCCTGCGATAGACGGAGATGAGCTGCTGGCACAGCTGCTCACCCTGCGGGAGCGGATCCGTCCCCTTGTGGGGGACACTGTTGCTTTTGTCCATCAGGCGTTGGATGAGGGCAAGACCATTCTGCTGGAGGGCCAGCTGGGCTCTATGAAGGACCCGGACCTGGGGATTTTCCCCATGACCACCTCTTCCCACACCTTGGCGGGCTATGGTTGCGTAGGGGCCTCAGTGCCGCCAACCGCTATCCAGGACGTAATTTGCGTCACAAAGGCCTATTCCTCCTGCGTGGGATCTCAGACGGAACCTTTCATCAGTGAGGTCACCGGTCCGGCCGGCGATGAGCTGCGCCGCCGGGGAGGGGACCAGGGAGAGTTCGGCGCGACGACGGGCCGGCCCCGCAGGGTTGGCTGGTTCGATGCAGTGGCCACAAGGTACGGCTGTATGGTTCAGGGTGCCACGCAGGTGGCGCTCACCTGTCTGGATGTGCTGGGCTATCTGGATGAGATCCCCGTGTGCATCGGCTATGAGACCGACGGCCAGGTTACCGATTCCTTCCCCACCACTCCCGCCCTGATGAGAGCCCGGCCAGTGTTTGAAATGCTTCCCGGCTGGAGGTGCGACATTCGGGGCTGTACCGACTATGACGCCCTGCCCGCCAACGCCAAAGCGTATGTGAATTTCCTGGAGGCGCGTATTGGCGTGCCCATTACCATGGTGTCCACCGGACCCAAGCGGGAGGAGATCGCGTATCGGAGCGCAGGCCTGTAATGTGTCCCCCTTGCAGGAGGGGGCAGTTTCCTCACCACCATCTGAATCCAAAGGAGAAAACCATGAAAAAAGCAATTTCCTCACTGCTGGCATTGTGCCTTGCCCTGTCTCTGGCCGTTCTGCCCGCCTCCGCCCTGGAGCTGGACGAGGCCAGAGAGCTGCTGGCCCTCCACTATGTGGACGGCGTGCCCCCGGAGGTGCTGGAGCTGGACTCTCTGGACGCCATTCTGGAGGCCCTGGGCGACCCCTACACCTTTTACATGACCCCGGAACAGTATGAGATGTTTAACCAGTCTGTCAACGGACAGGTGGTTGTGGGAATCGGCGCCACAGTTGAGAACGCCTTTACCGACGGCTACCGGATCATGTCCATTCTGCCCCAGTCCCCGGCGCTGGAGGCCGGACTCAGTCCCGGCGACATACTGGTGGCTGTAGACGGCATAGAGCTTACCGCCGAGACCGACCCCCGGACCTATATTGTGGGGGAGGAGGGGACCTCGGTCACCATCACTGTGGTGCGGGAGGGAAAGCGGCTGGATGTCACCCTCACCCGCCGGGCGGTGACCATCCCCATAGTCACCTATGAAGAGGTGGGCAGCGCCGGCTATATCAACTGCATCAGCTTCGGCGAGTCCACAGCCGATACCTTTGAGGAGGCCATCAAGGAGATGGAGGACCACGCGGCCGTGTGGATTGTGGACCTGCGGGCCAATCCCGGCGGGGACAGCGGGGCCACTGCCACTTCGGCCAGCCTTTTCACCGGAGACGGCATTATGCTCTATTTCCGGGACGGCTCTGGGGCCTATAACTATACCTATACGCTGCCCGGGTTCCCGGATTTGACGGATATGCCGGTGATTGTTCTCACCAGTGAGCACTCCGCCAGTGGCTCTGAGCTCTTTGCCGGGGATATTCGGGCCTATGGAGCGGGTATCGCTCTGGGACAGCGCACCTTTGGCAAGGGGACCGCCCAGATTGTGCTGGATGAGCGCAACTGCGCCTATATGGAAAACGGCGAGGCCATGAAAATCACCGCCTACCGCTTCTTTGCCCCCGACGGGGCCACCAATTATATCACCGGCGTGCTGCCCACCCTGCTGATTTCTCCGGAGAACACTGAGAGAGCCGCCCTGCTGCTGTCCTGTTCCTGGTCGCCCGACCCGGAAAACCATATCCAGATTGAACTGGCGGGGCAGAAATTCTGCGTCAGTGTGGACCAGGCTCTGGAGGAGGAGAATGTCGCTGCCTTTACCGAGCTGCTGGAGGCCCTGCCCCCCTCCGCCCGGGTGCTGTACAGCACCGGAGGGAGCTGGGAGGAGTGCGAGCCTGTGTCCCCTGCCGTGCTGGCCGGGGAGCTGGGGCTGAGCTTCACCCCGCGTACCCTCTCCGACGCGGCGGACAGCCCCTATGCCCGGGAGATTGACACCCTGACCACCTACCGAATCCTCAGCGGCTATGGAGACGGCGCTTTCCATCCCAAGGACACCATTACCCGGGCTCAGTTCTGCACCATGGTGGCCTCTGCCTTGGACCTGCCCGCCGGACAGGGCAGCCGCTTTGACGATGTGAATCCCGCTGACTGGTACGCCGGAGCGGTGAATGCTATGGCAAGTATGGGCTTTATCTCCGGCTACGGAGATGGCCGGTTCGGACCTGGGGACACGGTGAGCAATCAGGAGATGGTGGCCATCCTCTCCCGGGTGGCCGCCTGGGCCAGCATGGACGGCTATGATCTGGACGGGCAGGAGCTGACGGTTCAGGAGAGGGGGCAGTACGCCGCCTATGTGGACTGGGCCCAGCGCCCCGCCCGCAACCTGGACAGGCTCAACGCACTGCCGGACGGCATGACGCCCACTGCACCCGGCACCCGGGAAAACGCTGCCGCCATGCTTTGCCGCCTGATGGAGAGCATCCACCTGATTTGGGGCTAGGACTTGTTTGAAATGTGCATATTCCATTTTTCAAACGGTGTCTGGACATGAGACTTTTTTAACAGCACCTGATAGAATATAGGAAAGGAACTGACGAAATTGACCAGGATTGATATTATCTCCGGCTTTTTAGGGGCCGGAAAGACTACCCTTATCAAGAAGCTGCTGGACGAGTCCTTTAAAGGGGAGAAGCTTGTCCTCATCGAAAATGAGTTTGGCGAGATCGGCATTGACGGCGGCTTTTTGAAGGACGCCGGGGTGGAGATCACCGAGATGAATTCCGGCTGCATCTGCTGCTCGCTGGTTGGAGACTTTGGCGTCGCCCTGAAGCAGGTGCTGGCCGACTATGCCCCTGCCCGCATTGTCATTGAACCCTCCGGGGTGGGCAAGCTGTCCGATGTGGTGGCCGCCGTGGAGCGGGTCCAGGCCGAGGTGCCGGACCTGCACCTGAACAGCTTTGTCACCGTGGTGGATGCCGCCAAGGCCAAGGTGTATATGAAGAATTTCGGCGAGTTTTTTAATGACCAGGTGGAACACGCCTGCGCCATCATCCTGTCCCGCACCCAAAAGCTCGACCAGGGGAAGCTGGACGGGGCCGTTTCCCTTCTGCGGGAGAAGAACCCCAAGGCCGCCATTCTCACCACCCCCTGGGACCAGCTGACCGGCGCTCAGATTCTCTCTGCCATGGAGGGGGGGCACGACCTGGCCCATGACCTGATGGAGGAGATTGAGCACCACAGCCACCATCATCACGAACACGACGGGCATGACCACTCCCACTGTGATCACGAGCATGGGCACTGTGAGCACGGCCACGGGCATGGCCACTGCGAGCACGGCCACGAGCATGAGCACTGTCATGATCACGGTCACGAGCACTGCCATGACCATGATCATGAACACCATGGCGATACCTGCACCGCCTGCTGCGGTCACGACCATCATCACCACGACCACGACGCGGACGAGGTATTCACCTCCTGGGGACGGGAAACTCCCCGGAAGTACAGCCGGGAGGAGCTTCAGGAGGCCCTGTCCGCCCTGGCTATGGGGGATGACTACGGCTATATCCTCCGGGCCAAGGGCATGGTGCCCTGCAACGACGGCGCCGCCTGGCTCCACTTTGACCTGGTGCCCGAGGAGTTTCAGATTCGGGAGGGCGCTGCCGATTACACCGGCCGGCTGTGCGTCATCGGCTCCGACCTGAAAGAGGACCGGCTGGAGAAGCTGTTCCTGCTGGCGTAATGGGGTGAACGATCATGCCTGACTCAAGGATACCTCTGTACCTGATTACCGGCTTTTTGGACGCCGGCAAGACCACCCTGCTCACGGACACACTGAATATGGACTACTTCAACGACGGCCAGCGCACTGTGCTGCTGATGTGCGAGGACGGGGAGGAGGAGTATGACCAGCAGCAGCTGTCCCACAGAAACTGCCGCCTGGTGTCCATTGAGGAGCAGGATCAGCTGAACACCGAATTCCTGAAGGAGATCGACCGGCGGTACCAGCCCGAGCGGGTGCTGCTGGAGTACAACGGCATGTGGCCCGGACAGCTGCTTGCCGACCTGAAGCTGCCCAAGACCTGGGGACTGTATCAGGCCATCCATGTGGTGGATGGCTCCACCTTTGAGATGTATTTGAAGAATATGCAGTCCATGTTTATTGATATGGTCTCCAATGCGGACATGGTCCTCTTTAACCGCTGCACCGGGGATATGCCCCTGTCCGGCTGGAAGCGGTCGGTCCGGGCGGTGAATCGGATGTGTGAGATTGTCTTTGAGGACGTCAAGGGGGAGGAGCTGGAGGTGGAGGATATTCTGCCATACTCCCTGGAGGACGACCACCTGAGCCTTGAGGACGCGGACTACGGCATCTGGTATTTGGACATTCAGGAGCATCCGGACCGCTATGTGGGCAAGACCATCACCTATAAGGCCCAGGCTATGACAGGGATGAAGCTGCCCAAAGGTTTTTTTGTCCCCGGCCGCAACGCCATGACCTGCTGTGTGGAGGACATCCGCTTTTTCGGCTTCCTGTGCAGGTATGACAGGGCGCGCTCTCTGAAAAAGGGGGAGTGGATCACTGTCACCGCTGAAATTCGGTGGGAACACGCCGACGTCTATGAGGACGAGGGGGTGGTGCTCTACGCTCAGTCTGTGGAAAAGGCTGCCCCCCCTGAGGACCCGCTGGTCTATTTTCGGTGACACTCGGGCGCGGCATGAGAGGAGATGACAGCTATGCGCAAAATTTTGTTGGTGATTGATATGCAGAACGACTTTATCGACGGCCCGCTGGGGACGCCGGAGGCGGAGGCCGTTGTGGATAAAGTGGTGGAGGTGATCAGTCAATACCCCTTGGAGGATGTGATTGCCACCCGGGATACCCATGGAAGCGACTATGCAGACACCCAGGAGGGCCGCCGGCTGCCGGTTCCGCACTGCATCAAGGGGACTTTGGGCTGGAACCTCCACCCCCGGGTTGCGGCGGCGCTGAACGGCGCAGCGGTTATGGGAAAATCCACCTTTGCCTCCAAAAAGCTGGCGGAAAAGGTGGCGGCTATGGCCAGGACGGACAACTTGGAGATTACCCTGGTGGGTCTGTGCACCGACATCTGCGTGGTTTCCAACGCGCTGCTCCTCAAGGCCTACCTGCCGGAGACGCCCATCCGAGTGATTGAGTCCTGCTGTGCCGGCGTGACGCCGGCGAGCCACCAGGCGGCGCTGAAAACCATGGAGATGTGTCAGATTGAGATCCTGCCCTGAAATCGGTAAAATTGCCCTGTGCCAACCGGCACAGGGCAATTTTTTGTGGAAAGGGGAATTTCGGCAGGGGTGTGAGAATGGAGGAATGGGCCGGGGCCGGCGGACCGGGCTTTGTAGGAAACAGAGAAACGGGGCGGACTGGAAAAAATTCTCTTGACATCCAGACGCTGGTTTGTATAATAAAGCTTAAGTATTTTAGTTAAAAAAATTTAGATAAAATACTTGAAGATTCTGCGGCGGGAGGCCGCAGGATGAATTTTAGAAAGGACGGTC
The DNA here is from genome assembly GCA_022791075.1 of Lawsonibacter sp. Classification (GTDB taxonomy): domain Bacteria; phylum Bacillota; class Clostridia; order Oscillospirales; family Oscillospiraceae; genus Lawsonibacter. The sequence continues at coordinate 21,361 of JAAVYL010000082.1, forward strand.
GATTGATATGGAAATCACCTTTGAGAATGTGCGGGACATTATTGTGGAGACGCTGAGCTGCGATGCGGAGGAGGTCACCCTGAACACCAACCTGGTGGAGGACCTGGAGGCCGACTCCCTGGAGATCGTGGAGCTGTCCATGGCCCTCCAGGAGAAGCTGGGAGTGGGGATTGAGGATGAGGACCTGGAGAAAATCAAGACGGTTCAGGACATCCTGGATTACATCAAGGCCAAGCAGGCCTGAACAGACGAGGAGGCTGCGTCATGGAATTACAGGATCTGTACGGCCTGATGGACCGCTTCGCGGCCTCCGGCCTGATGGCCCTGGAGTGGGAGCGCGAGGGGGAGCGGGTGGCCCTGCGGAAGGAGCCGGCGGCTGTCGGGACTGCCCCCGCGGCCGTTTCCGCCCCGGTTCCCCAGGAGCAGAAGGACCAGGGTGATGTGGTGACCGCCCCCCTGGTGGGGGTGTTCTATGCCGCTCCCGCTCCGGAGGAGCCCCCCTTTGTGACCCCGGGGGCTCAGGTAAAGAAGGGGGCCGCCCTGTGTCTCATTGAGGCTATGAAGATGATGAGTGAGATCCCTGCGCCCATGGACTGTGTGGTGGAGGAAATCCTGGTCAAGGACGGTGAGGCGGTGGGCTACGGCGCCCCCCTTTTCCGAATCCGGAGGGTGTGAGGTTATGCTGAAGCGTGTGCTCATTGCCAACCGGGGGGAGATTGCCCTGCGGATTATCCGGGCCTGCCGGGAGTTGGATATTGAAACTGTGGCGGTGTACTCCGAAGCCGATGAGAGCTCCCTGCCCGCCCAGCTGGCCACGGTCTCTCTGTGCATTGGTCCGGCCCGGGCGGCGGACAGCTATCTGAACCAGGACGCCATCCTCTCCGCCGCCCAGGCCAACCGCTGTGATGCCATCCATCCCGGCTACGGCTTTTTGTCGGAGAACCCGGATTTTGCCGACCGCTGTGTGGAGGCGGGCCTGAAGTACATTGGCCCCTCTGGAGATGTGATTCGGAAATTGGGCAGCAAGTCCGCCGCCCGCACTCTGGCCCAGAGCGCGGGCGTGCCAGTGGTGCCCGGCTCTGACGGAGCGGTGAAGAATGTCCGCCAGGCCAAAGCCCTGGCGGAGAAGGTGGGCTATCCGGTCCTCCTGAAGGCCTCCGCCGGAGGCGGAGGGCGGGGGATGCGCCAGGCCGGCAGCCCCGAGGGGCTGGAGCGGGCCTTTCAGGACGCCCGGGCCGAGGCAGTGGCCTGCTTCGGCGACGGGGAGCTCTATCTGGAAAAGCTGGTGGTCAACCCCCGGCACATTGAGTTTCAGATCATGGCGGACAGCCAGGGCCATGTGGTTCACCTGGGGGAGCGGGACTGCTCCATCCAGCGCCGCCGTCAGAAGCTGGTGGAGGAGTCCCCGTCCAGGGCCCTCACCCCCCGGCTGCGGGAGGAGATGGGCCGGGCCGCTGTGGCGGCCGCGAAGGCGGCGGGCTATGTGGGCGCAGGGACAGTGGAATTTGTTCTGGCCCCGGACGGCCAGTTCTATTTCATTGAGATGAACACCCGCATTCAGGTGGAGCACCCGGTCACTGAGCTGGTGACGGGGATTGACCTGGTGAAAGAGCAACTGCGGGTGGCCGCCGGTCTGCCCCTGTCCTTCACCCAGGCGGACGTTCAGGTATCTGGCCATGCTGTCGAGTGCCGGATCAACGCCGAGGACCCGGAGCGGGAGTTTCAGCCCTGCCCGGGGACAACCACCTTTCTCCATCTGCCCGGCGGGCCGGGGGTGCGGGTGGACACCGCCCTGTATACTGGCTATGAGGTCCCACCCTACTACGATTCCCTGGTGGCCAAGGTGCTGGTCCACGCACCTACCCGGCTGGAGGCTGTCCGCCGGATGCGCCGGGCCCTGGAGGAGCTCATCATTGAGGGCTATCCCACCAACGCAGCTCTGGCCCACCTGATCATGCACGACCCGGAGTTCGTCCGGGGCCGGTATGATACCGGTTTCCTGGATAAAAAACTGGAGAATCTGCTGGAGCTGGCCCGGACCTGTGACCGGTTGATGGACGGGGAGGAGACATAAGTGAATCGAACATTTTCCATGCGCCGGGACCGGCTGCTGACCTATCAGACCATGCGGGAGAGGAAAATCACCTCTGTGCGGCGGGTCAAGTGTCCAGACTGCGGCGCGGAGAGCGCCGGACTGGAGTGGGAGCGAAGCTTTCAGGTCTGCCCAAAGTGCGGATTTCACAGCACAATCGGCGCTTATTACCGGCTTTCCGCCATCCTGGACCCCGGTTCTTTTCAGGAGCTGGAGGAGAAGCTGGAACCCGCTGATCCTCTGGCTTTCCCCGGCTACCCCGCCAAGCTGGCGGGGATGGAGGAGGAGACCGGTCTAAGGGATGCGGCGGTGTCTGCCCTAGGGCGGATTGAGAACCGCCGGGCGGTCTTTGTGGTGCTGGACAGCCGGTTCCTGATGGGAAGCATGGGGACGGCAGTGGGGGAGAAGGTGACCCGGGCGGCCGAGCTCGCCGGCAAAAGAAAGCTCCCTTTGATCATCTTCTCGGCCAGCGGCGGGGCCCGGATGCAGGAGGGGATTTTTTCCCTGATGCAGATGGCCAAGACCGCTGCCGCCATCCAGCGGTTTCAGGACCGGGGCGGACTGTACATCTCTTGCCTCACCCATCCCACTACAGGCGGGGTGACGGCCAGCTTTGCCTCTCTGGGCGACATTATGCTGGCCGAGCCTGGGGCCCTGATTGGCTTTGCCGGCCCCCGGGTGATTGAGCAGACCATCAAGGAACAGCTGCCTGAGGGATTTCAGCGGGCGGAATATCTGCTGGACCACGGCTTTTTGGACCAGATTGTGTCCAGGAGCCAGTGGCGGGAGGTCCTGGCCCGGCTGCTGGCCCTCCACGAAGAGGGGGGACGTCCATGAGCCGCTATACGCCGGAGGAAAAGGTAAAGCTTGCCCGTCACCCGGAGCGCCCCGGAACGGCGGACTTTATTGAGGCTCTGTTTACCGATTTTTTTGAACAGCGGGGAGACCGCCTGTGCCGGGAGGACGGGAGCATTCTGGGCGGGATTGCCCGGTTCCACGGCCGGCCCGTCACGGTGATCGGCCACAGGAAGGGGAAGAACCTGGAGGAGAACCTGACCTGTAATTTTGGGATGCCCGGCCCGGAGGGCTACCGCAAGGCCCAGCGGCTGATGCGCCAGGCGGCGAAGTTCGGCCGGCCCATCATCACCTTTGTGGACACGCCGGGGGCCTACCCCGGCAGAGAGGCGGAGGAGCGGGGCCAGGGGGAGGCGATTGCCCAGTGTCTGGCCCTGATGAGCGCCCTCACCGTCCCGGTGATCGCTGTGATCACTGGGGAGGGGGGGAGCGGCGGAGCCCTGGCCCTGGCCGTGGCCAACCGGGTGCTCATGCTGGAGCACGCGGTCTACTCCATCCTCTCCCCCGAGGGATTCGCCTCTATTTTGTGGAAGGACTCCTCACGGGCGGGGGAGGCCTGCTCAGTCATGAAGCTTACCGCCCAGGACCTGCGCCGGAGCGGCATCGTCCAAGGCGTCCTGCGGGAGCCCGAGGGAGGCGCCCACACCGACTGGGAGGCCGCTTTCCGCACAGTTGACGCCGCCCTGGTGAAGGAGTTGGCCGCCTTGGACAAGATGAAGGGACCTGCTCTGGCCAGGCAGAGATACGATATGTTCCGCGCTATGGGGCAGGGACTGCTTCCGGCGGGGAAGGAGGAACCATGAGCGCACCCCATATTTTAGCTGTCGGCCGGTGTCTGCCGAACCGGGTGGTCACCAACGAGGAGCTGAGCCGGACCGTGGACACCAGTGACGAGTGGGTGTTCAGCCGAACCGGCATTCACAGCCGCCGCTTCTGCGAAAGGGAGACCGGCCTGGACCTGGCCCTGGGCGCTGCCCGGCAGGCCATGGAACGGGCGGGAGTCACAGCCGCGGATATCGGGGTGTGCCTGGTGGGCACCTTCACCCCCGACCACGCCAGCCCCTCCACAGCCTGTCTGCTCCAGCGGGAGCTGGGCCTGGGGGAGGACACGATATGCTTCGACCTGAATGCCGCCTGCGCCGGGTTCCTCTATGGCCTGAAGACAGCCCACGCCCTGCTGCCCGACGCTTCCCGCCCCTGCGCCCTGGTGGTGGGGGCGGAGGTCATCAGCCGGGTGATGGACATGACCGACCGAAACACCTGCGTCCTCTTTGGAGACGGAGCGGGCGCGGCGGTCATCCGAAGGGACGAATCCCGGAGCTGGCACACAGTGTTTGGCTCCAGGGGGGACCAGTCCAGCATCCGGGTCCAGGGGCCGGGGCCCGTCCCCTCTGCCATCCACATGGACGGCAAGGCGGTGTTTCGGTTCGCTGTAGAGGTGGTGGAGGGCTCCATCCGCCGGCTTCTGGCGGCGGATGGGGCGGAGTCGGTGAACGACCTGGACCTGGTGGTGTGCCACCAGGCCAACGCCCGGATCGTGGACTATGTGGCCAAGCGCCTCAAGGCCAGAGAGGGCCTGTTTTATAAGAACATGGACCGCTACGGCAATACCTCCGCCGCCAGCATCCCTGTCGCCCTGGACGAGCTGGTCCAGGCGGGGACTCTGCGGCCCGGGATGCGGATTTTAATGGTAGGCTTCGGCGGCGGACTCACTTGGGCAGGGGCACTGCTGAAGTGGTAATAAGGAGTGGTAACATGAAACTCAATGAAATTCTGGGAACCGAGTTCCCCATCATTCAGGGCGGTATGGCTAACATTGCCACAGGCGAGTTTGCCGCCGCTGTGTCCAACGCCGGGGCCCTGGGCCTCATCGGCGCGGGAGGCATGAACGCGGAGACCCTGCGGGAGCATATCCGCAGATGCAGGGAGCTGACTGACAAGCCCTTCGGGGTGAACATCATGCTGATGAACCCCGCCGCCGCCGAGATGGCCCAGGTGGTCATTGACGAGGGGGTGAAGGTGGTCACCACTGGCGCGGGGGTGCCCAGCCAGTTTGTCCCCGCCTGGAAGGAGGCGGGGGTGAAGGTCTTCCCTGTGGTTCCCGCCACCACGTTGGTAAAGCGGCTGGAGCCCCTGGGAGTGGATGGCTTCATCGCTGAAGGCACCGAGTCCGGCGGCCACGTGGGCGAGCTGACCACCATGGCCCTGGTGCCCCAGGTGTGTGAGATCACCGGCCTGCCCGTTATCGCCGCCGGAGGCGTCGCCAGCGGAAAGCAGCTGGCCGCCGCCCTGGCCCTGGGGGCATGTGGCGTTCAGGTGGGTACCTGCCTGCTGGTGAGCGAGGAGTGCCCCATCCATGACAACTACAAGCAGGCTATCCTGAAGGCCAAGGACAGCGATACCACAGTCACCGGCCGGTCGGTCAATGCGCCGGTGCGTATTTTGAAGAACCAGATGTCCCGGGAGTATCTGAAGATGGAGCGGGCCGGAGCGGATCGGATGGAGCTGGAAAAGTATACTCTGGGTTCTCTGCGCCGGGCGGTTTTTGACGGTGACGTCAAAACCGGATCTCTCATGTGCGGCCAGAACGCCGGCCTGCTCCACGAGATCCGTCCCCTGCGGGTCATACTGGAGGAGATGATGAGGGACAGCCGGGCTGTCCTGGCGGAAATGGGGGCCAAATGGCAATAAAAATAGGCAGACACAGCCTGTCCCTGCCCATTTTACAGGGGGGCATGGGAATCGGCATCAGTCTGGACCGGCTGGCCGGAGCAGTGGCCGCCAAGGGCGGCATGGGGACCATTTCCACCGCGGCCTGCGGCTTTCAGGAGCCGGACTATGATCAGGATCCTCACGGCGCCAGCCTCCGGGCCCTGGACCGTCAGGTCCGGTGGGCCAAGGAGCTGGCCAGAGGGGCCGGGATGGTGGCGGTCAACGCCATGGTGGCCACGGCTCAGTATGCCGACAGTGTCCGAACCGCCCTGAGGGCAGGGGCGGACGCAGTGGTCAGTGGGGCGGGCCTGCCCCTTCAACTGCCCGCCATTGCGGCGCAGGTGCCGGAGAGTGCCGCCGCTCTGGCCCCTATCGTCAGCAGCGGCAAAGCCGCCGCCCTGATTTGCAAGGTCTGGGATAAACGCTGCAGCCGCGTCCCGGACTTTGTGGTCCTGGAGGGCCCCCTGGCGGGAGGGCACCTGGGCTTCTCCCCGGAGGAGGCTGTCCAGGCCCAGGCGGGCCGGCCCGTCTCTCTCAGCGGACTGCTCCGCGATGTAAAGGAGGCCTTGGCGCCGTATCGGGAGAAATACCGGCGTGATATCCCTGTCTTTGTGGCCGGAGGGGTGGAGGATGGGGCCCAGATGGCCCGCTATATGGAAGAGGGCGCTGCCGGGGCCCAGTTTGCCACCCGCTTTATCGCTACAGAGGAGTGCGACGCCAGCGAGGGCTATAAGCAGATTCTCCTGGATGCCAGGGAGGAGGACGTGACCATTGTCAAGAGCCCTGTGGGGATGCCCGGACGGGCTCTGCGCAGCCCTCTGGTCTGCAGGGTGGAGAAGGATACCCAGATAAAACCCTCCCGCTGTGCGGGCTGTCTGGTCCCGTGCAAAAAGCTGGAGTCTCCATACTGCATCTCTCAGGCCCTCATCGCCGCATGGCACGGGGATTGGGAAAACGGACTGTTCTTCTGCGGAGCCAACGTGGGTCAGGTGGACGCCATATCCACAGTGGGAGAACAGATGGATCAGATCATGACAGAATGGAGGGCGGCACAATGATCGCCTTTGTATATGCCGGTCAGGGCAGCCAAAGGGTGGGCATGGGAGAGGATTTTTACAGGGAGTTTCCTGAGTTTGCCTATGTTTTTGACCACGCCCCAGTGGATTTCGATTTAAAAAAGCTGTGCTTTGAAGGGCCGGAGGAGCAGCTGGCCCAGACCCGCTTTACCCAGCCCTGCATGGCGGCCTTCGCCGTGGGAGTTACCGACCTGCTGTATCAGGAGGGGATCCGTCCCCAGGCTGCAGCGGGTCTGTCCCTGGGGGAGTACTCCGCCCTGTATGCCGCCGGAGTGTTCAGCCGGGGGACGGTTATCTCCACAGTGGCCCTCAGGGGCAGAGCTATGGAGGAGGCGGCCGCCGGACTGGACTGCGGGATGACCGCTGTGCTGGGATTGGACCGGGAGAAGCTCCAGCAGGCCTGTGAAAGGGCTGCGGAGCTGGGCGTGGTCCAGATCTGCAATTACAACTGCCCCGGCCAGATTGTTATCGGGGGAGAGAGGACAGCAGTGGACCGGGCCGGGGAGCTGGCAAAGGAGCTGGGGGCCAAGAGATGTATGCCGTTAAAGGTGAGCGGTCCCTTCCATACCGGGCTGATGAAGCCTGCCGGAGACGCCTTGGCTGCCTGCTTCAGGAGCATTCAGTTCCGGCCCATGTCTCTGCCTGTCTACTTCAACTGCAAAGGCGGTCCTATGGAGCAGGGGGACACAATCCCCGCTCTGCTGGAGCGCCAGGTCCAGTCCTCTGTCTACTGGGAGGACACCATCCGCGCCATGGAGGCGGCGGGGGTGGACACCGTGGTGGAGATCGGGCCGGGAAAGGCGCTGTGCGGCTTCTTTAAGAAGACAGCCCCTGGAATCAAGACCTATCACATCGACACAGCGGTGGATTTCCGCAGCGTGGTGTCTGCCTTGAAAGGAGAGAGCCTATGAGCATGGAGGGGAACGTGGCCCTGGTCACCGGCGGCAGCCGGGGAATCGGACGGGCCATCTGTCTGGAGCTGGCCCGGCTGGGTGCGGCTGTGGCCGTTAACTACGCCGGAAACAGCCAGGCGGCGGAGGAGACGGTGCAGCTGTGCCGGTCATTGGGGGCGGAGGCGGAGGCCTTCCAGGCCGACGTCTCTGAACCCGCTGCCTGTGAGGGGCTGGCTGCGGCGGTAAAGGAGCGGTTTGGGAAGCTGGATATTTTGGTGAACAACGCCGGCATCGCCCGTGACGGACTGCTCATGACCGCCAAGGAAGAGGACTTCATGAGGACGCTGGATACTAACCTGAAGGGGGCTTACTTCTGCACCAAGGCGGCGGCCAAGGTGATGCTGCGCCAGAAATACGGGCGGATTATCTGCCTGTCCAGCGTGGTGGGCCTGCGGGGCAACCCGGGCCAGACCGCATACGCCGCCAGCAAGGCGGGGGTTTTAGGGCTGGTCAGGGCGGCGGCCAAGGAGCTGGCCGGCCGGGACATCACGGTCAACGCAGTAGCCCCCGGCTTTATCAAGACTGACATGACCGCCGTTCTCCCAGAGAAGGCTAGAGAAGCCATGCTGACCACCATCCCCAAGGGCCGCCCCGGTTCTCCGGAGGAGGTGGCCCGGGCAGTGGCCTTTTTTGCCGCGCCGGAAGCCGCCTACGTCACCGGACAGGTTCTGTGTGTGGATGGCGGAATGGCGGTTTGATGAGGTGAAGGATATGGAAAAGCGCAGAGTGGTAATCACCGGCATGGGCACGGTTAACCCCACAGGCAATACTGTGGCCGAGAGCTGGGCCGCAGTGAAGGCGGGCAGGTGCGGCATCCGTCTGATCACCCGGTATGACACCTCTGATATGAAGGTCAAGCTGGCCGGAGAGGTGCAGGGTCTGGATGTGGACGGCCTGCTGGGCAAGCGGGAGGCCAAAAAGATGGACCGGTTCTCTCAGCTGTCGCTGGTGGCCGCCGACGAGTGCATCGCCGACTCCGGTCTGGACCGGGAGAGGGAGAACCTGGACCGCTGCGGCGTCATTTTCTCCAGCGGCATCGGCGGCTTTGAGACGGTTGGAGATGCCCACAAGCGGGGGAGCGAGCGGGGCTACGACACGGTCTCTCCCTTTATGATACCCATGATTATCTCCAACATGGCGGCGGGCCATATGGCCATCCGCTGCGGCTTCCGGGGGATGTGCTCCTGCGTGGTTACCGCCTGTGCCGGAGGGACCAACGCCGTGGGCGACGCATTCCGCCACATCCGGGACGGCTACGCCGAGGTGATGCTGTGCGGCGGAGGAGAGGCCGCAGTCACCCCCCTGGCTATGGGGGGATTCACCGCCATGAAGGCCCTGTGCGAGGGCCAGGATCCCCTGCGGGCCTCCATCCCCTTTGATGCAGAGCGTTCCGGCTTTGTCATGGGGGAGGGGGTGGCGCCCTCCTGCTGGAGGAGCTGGGCCACGCCCAGGCCCGGGGAGCTAAGATCTATGCCGAGGTGGTCGGCTACGGCGCCAACTGCGACGCCCACCACATCACCGCCCCCGCCCCCGGCGGAGCGGGAGGCGCGGCCTGCATCGCCCAGGCCCTGGCCGACGCCGGGCTGGAGCCCCAGGCTGTGGACTACATTAATGCCCACGGCACCTCCACCCCCCTCAATGACGCCAGTGAAACGGCGGCCATCCGCACCGTGTTCGGGGACCACGCAGAGAAGCTGATGGTCAGCTCCACCAAGTCGATGACGGGCCACCTGCTGGGGGCTGCGGGGGCTGTGGAGGCTATCTTCACCGCCTTGGCCTTGGGAGAGGGCTTTGTTCCCCCCACCATCGGCTACCAGGTTCCCGACCCGGAGTGCAGTCTGGATGTAGTGCCCAATGCGGGGAGGAAGGCGGATATTCGGATTGCCCTGTCCAACTCCCTGGGCTTCGGGGGACATAATGCGGCCATTGTACTGAAGAAGTGGGAGGTGTGACACTTTGGAACTGGATATCGACCAGATCGAGGCATTGCTGCCCCACCGCTACCCCTTTCTGCTGGTGGACAAAATTACAGACTGCATCCCTGGCCAGAGCGCCAGGGGAATCAAGTGCGTCACCGCAAACGAGCCCTTTTTCCAGGGACATTTCCCAGGCTTTAAGGTGATGCCCGGTGTGCTTATCATCGAGGCCCTGGCCCAGGTGGGCGCGGTTGCCATCCTCACTGAGGAGGGGAGCGCGGGCAAGCTGGCCCTCTTCGGCGGGATTAAAAACGCCCGGTTCAAGCAACAGGTCCGTCCCGGTGATGTGCTGGAGCTGGAGTGCGAGCTCACCGCCCGGAAGGGCCCGGTCGGGTTCGGCACAGCGTCTGCCAAGGTCAACGGCAAAACGGCGTGCAAGGCCGAGCTGACCTTCGCGCTGACGGAGAGACCGGTCTCCCCTTGCGAAACGAAGCGTTCTCTGGTATAATGATCTCAATTCGGAAGAAAAGAGGGGAAAAGCAGTTGCTGGAGGAGAGCTTTGATCGGATCTATACAAAATTTAAGCTGCATTTTTATCAGGCAGTTTTTTCACGGTTTCAAACCCGGGAGGCCAGCCTGACGGCGGTTGAGACCTTCTGTATGGAAATTATTCGGGCCCTCCATGAACCTACCATCAACGAGTTTGCCTCCTTTTTGAAAATCTCTTCCCCCAATGCCGCCTACAAGGTGAGCAGCCTTATTCGGAAGGGATATGTAGAAAAGGTTCAGTCCCCCAGCGACCGGCGGGAGTACCACCTGCGGCCCACCCAGAAGTTCCATGATTACTATAACCTGAGCAGTACCTATGTTCAGGAGGTGATGGAGCGGGTGCGGGAGCGGTTTACCCCGGAGGAGGTGGCTCAGATGGACCGGGTGCTGAGTATTGTGGGCCTGGAGCTGATGCCGGAGGTCAGGCTGAAATAGAGGAAACTGCCCGCTCCGGCTGTTTTGAGGGCCGGACAGATGGGGAAATTTTATATTTGCATTGATTTGGTGAAGACAGGCCGGGAAGTCCGGGCCTGTTTTCACCTTTTATGCTGTGCTGGCATAGGCTGGGAAAAGACTGGGCCGGAGGAACGGTCCAGCCCAGGAGGTATGTAATAATGCAAGCGACAGGAACGTTAAGCGTCCGGGTGTATACCTCCCAGGCGCAGATACCTCTGGAGGGGGCCACAGTGGTGGTCACCGAGCCGGGGGAGGAGGGCAAGTGGAAGCTGCTCTCCCTTCAAAGCACCAACAGCAGCGGTATGATACAGGCTGTTCAGATTGATACTCCCATGCCGGGGGAGAGTACATCCCCCGACGGTCTGCCCGGGGGCGGAGCTCCCTGCACCTTGTGCGACGTATGGGCGGAGCAGCCGGGCTACGCCATGCTGCAGATGGAAAATGTGCAAATATTCCCGGGTGTGGAGACAGTGCAGAATATGGAGCTGATCCCCCTGCCCCAGGGGCTGTGCAGCCTGCAGCAGCGGGATGTGCGGGATATTCCCGCCCAAGCCCTGTGAGGTGGATCCATGCCTATCATCATTCCATATGTTCCCCGCACCATCACGGTCCACCTGGGCCTGCCGGAGCAGTGGGCGGAGAATGTTACGGTGTCATTTCCGGATTATGTGAAAAATGTGGCCTCCAGTGAAATATACCCCACTTGGGAGCCCGCCGCCATCCGGGCCAATGTGCTGGCCATCATTTCCTTCGCCCTGAACCGGGTGTATACTGAATTTTATCCCAGCCGGGGCTATGATTTTCAGATCACCTCCACCACCCAGTATGACCAGAAGTTTATCCGGGGCCGGAATATCTTTGAGAACATCAGCCAGGTGGTGGACGAGATATTTAATGACTATATCCGCCGGCAGGGCTATATTGAGCCCCTTGCCGCCAAATTCTGCAACGGCACCACCTCCACCTGCAACGGCCTGTCCCAGTGGGGCAGTCAGGAGCTGGCCCAGGAGGGGCAGAATTCCATAGAGATCCTGCGGCACTATTATGGGGACAACATTGAGCTGGTGGTGGACGCCCCCATTCAGGACATTACCAACTCCTACCCCGGTACGCCTATGCGCATGGGCGCTGTGGGACAGAATGTTGCGATGTTCCAATCCATGCTCAATCGAATTTCACAAAACTATCCCGCCATTCCCAAGATATCCCCGGTTTCCGGCGTCTTCGAGGAGGATACCCGGGACGCTGTGCGCACCTTCCAGCGCATTTTCAATCTGGACCCGGACGGAGTGGTAGGCAAGGCCACCTGGTACAAGATGGTCTATCTCTATGGAGGCATTCTTCAGCTGGCCGAGCTGGTGAGCCAGGGACAGAGGTTTGTAACGGTTCAGTTTCAGTTTTCCGGTCCCTTGGAGGAGGGAGACAGCGGGCCGGAGGTGGGTATCCTTCAGTACATGCTGGCCCTGCTGGCCCAGTTTGACAGCTCTCTGTCCCCCATAACGGTAGACGGAGAATTTGGTCCCTCCACCACTCGGGCGGTGCGTACCTATCAGCAGCTGGTGGGGCTTACCCCGGACGGAAACGTGGATGAGACCACCTGGAACTCGATCTACAGCAACTTTGCCCTGGCGGACTATTTCCTGCGCCGGGATACTGTGAGGGCCCAGTCTCTGAGAGAGAATGCCGTTCCGGTTATGCTTCAGGGGGACGCAGCCCCGGAGCTGGAGGCGGAGCGATGGGATGACACCCCGCGGATGAGCCAGTACCCGGGCCGCCCCCTGAACCTGGGGCAGATGGACGGCCAGCATGGACAGAGAGGAGTGAAGGTATGAGAGACGGCACAGCGGGACGGGAGCTGCTGGAGCGGGAGATGCTTTCCAAGCCGGTGAGCAGTCTGCAATATATGCTGCGGCAGCTGTCCCGGACCTACCATTTTTTGCCGGAGCTGGCGGTGGACGGCGTCTTTGGAGAGCGCACGCTGGAGGCGGTGATGCGCTTTCAGCGGGAGGCGGGCCTGCCCGTTACCGGAACAGTGGACCAGGCCACCTGGGACGCGATCCGCAGCTGCTGGCTGGACCAGCAGGCCAGAGAGAGCTACTCCCGGGCCACCCGGATATTCCCCTCTGAGGGGATCCAGGTCCAAGAGGGGGACACCAGGGAGTATATGATCGTTCCTCAGACCATGTTCAACATTTTGGCCCGGCAGTTTGAGGGGATTGTCCCCTGTAAGGCGGACGGCTGCAACGGTCCGGCCTCGGCGGAAAACCTGCGCTGGCTGCAAAAGGCGGCGGGCCTGCCCGTGACGGGCTGTATGGATACCGCCACCTGGGATGCGCTGTCCCATCTCTATGAGATTTTTGTGGTTCAGGACAGTGAGTGCCAGCCAAAATACACCGGCGGCTGGGGATAAAACAGACCGCCCGCCCCGAAAGGGGCGGGCGGCTTGGTTTACAGGGATGCGCTGGGCAGATTGTCTACAAAGGCCCGCAGCTGGGAGCGGCTGGTAATCTGCCCCAGCTGGAGCAGGATGGCGTTCCGCTGTTCCGGGGTGCAGCGGTCGTAGAAAGCGGAGGCCTGGGGGTTCTTTTGCAGCAGCTCTCCAAAGGTTACCGCTGCGTTCATGTTCAAGTCCATACAATCACCTCGGTGCCAGTATGCCCCGAAGCCCGGAGAAAAATACATCAAATCAATAGGTGTGGTCGCAGACCTCCAGAATCTTGGCCTGGATGATTTTCAGGTCCTCGAAGGTCTCCGGGCGGCGGCGGGGGTCCCGGAGGATGGCGGCGGGGTGGAAGAGGGCGGTCATCCAGACGCCGTTTTTCTCAAACCACTGGCCGTGCTCCTTGGTGATTTTAAAGTCCGGCTTGATAATGCGGCAGGCGGAGATGCGGCCCAGACAGATTATGATTTTGGGCCGGATAAGAGCCACCTGACTGCGCAGATAGTCGATGCAGGCGTCCTGCTCGGTGTTCAGGGGGTCCCGGTTCTGAGGTGGACGGCACTTGACCATGTTGGCGATGTAGACATTTTTCTCCCGGCTCAGGTCCACCATCTCCAGCATATCATCAAGCAGCTTGCCTCCCCGGCCCACAAAGGGCTTGCCCTGCAGGTCCTCGTTCTCGCCAGGTCCCTCGCCAATACACAGGACCTCAGCGTCCCGCGGGCCGGTGCCAAAGACTACATTGTGCCGGGTGTCGGCCAGAGCGCATTTTTGACAGGACAGACAGGCCTTCTCCAGATCCTCCCAATTTGTAAACAGCACAGCAATTCCTCCTTCGTGCTAAAAATGGACAGTTTCCAGTATAGCACAGTTGTCCCCTCTCGGGAAGAACTTTTGCTGTGAAAAAAACACAAAAAAATATTTTTACACTTTTTCTCTCATTTCTCTCAGCGGCAGCGTTGGTAAGCCGCTGGAATGTGGTCTATATATTGTGTGTTTTTTTAAAAAATATTGCTTATTTTGTATGTGAGAATGGACATTCATGTACGTTCAGAGAAATGGTACATGTGTTTTGAAAGGCTAAAAAATCAATTATTTGTGCAAAATCGCGGTATTTAGCACAAAAGTGACAGAAAAAAACACTTGCTTTTTATGGTGACAGGCAGTATACTGAAAAGCGTAGTGGAGCAAAGTGGAGGGAAATCCCTGAAGTGGGCGCCTGAGTGGAGAAGAGGTGAGGGGTGTGACCGGCACATACGAGCACAGCATAGACGCCAAGGGCCGGCTGTTCATCCCTGCCAAGCTCCGGGAGGAACTGGGCGTTACATTTTACCTGGCCATGGGGGTGGACGCCTGCCTGGCCATCTATCCCCAGTCCACCTGGGACCGTTTCACGGAGAAGTTTGCCTCCCTGCCCATGAGCCAATCCAAGGCCATGCGTCCCCTGTTCGCCAACGCGGCCAAATGTGAACCGGACAGCCAGGGCCGCATTGTCATCCCCCAGAAGCTGCGCAAATACGCGGCCCTGGGGAAGGATGCCGTTATCATCGGCGTCCATGACCGGGCGGAAATCTGGTCCGCCGAGGCCTGGAACGCCCAGGAGGAAGAGGAAATGACCCCGGAGAAAATGGCTGCCTGTATGGCGGAGCTGGGATTTTAAAGATGGATGGACTGACACACCGCCCCGTCCTGCTGGATGCGTGCATAGAGGCGCTGAATATCCGCAGCTCAGGGGTCTACTTGGACGGTACTCTGGGCCGGGCGGGACACAGCGAGCAGATTGCCCGGCGGCTGACTGGCGGACGGCTGATCTGCGTGGACAGAGACCAGAGCGCCCTGGAAGCTGCTGAGGAGCGTCTGGCTCCGTGGAAGGACAGGGTGACCCTGGTTCACAGCAATTTTGACCGGGTGGATGGGATACTGGACAAGCTGTCGCTGCCCGGCGCAGATGGAATGCTCTTTGATTTGGGCGTCTCCTCCCCCCAGCTGGACGACGGGAGCCGGGGCTTTTCCTATATGTCTGACGCCCCGTTGGACATGCGGATGAACCGGGAGGACAGTCTCACCGCCGGGGAAGTGGTCAACACATGGCCCCAGAAGGAGCTGAAGCGGATCATTTCCCAGTACGGAGAGGAGCGGTACGCCTCCCGGATTGCCGGGGCCATTGTCCGCCACCGGGTGGACAAGCCCATTGAGACCACCCTGGAGCTGGTGGAGATCATTAAAAGCGCCATGCCTCCCAAGGCCCTGCGGGAGAAGCAGCACCCCGCCAAGCGCACCTTTCAGGCCATCCGCATCGCGGTGAATGACGAGCTGTCCTGTGTGGAGCGGATGCTGCAGGGGGCAGTGCCCCGGCTGAATCCGGGGGGACGGCTGGCTGTGATTACCTTCCATTCTCTGGAGGATCGTATTGTCAAGACCGGCCTGGCCGGTTTTGCCCAGGGCTGTATCTGTCCGCCGGACTTTCCTGTCTGCGTCTGCGGCAGAACCCCGGAAATTAAGCTGATCAATAAAAAACCCATCCTGCCCAGTGAGCAGGAGCTTGAGGAAAACCCCCGCGCTCGAAGCGCCAAACTTCGGGTGGCGGAGAAGCTGTAAAGGAGAAGGTCCAATGGCCACCAACCGCCGCCGCAATACAACTTCATACCGTACCTATGGCAGCGTGGCCTATTCTCCCAGCTACGATGGCAGCGCGGTCCGCGTCCCCCGGCGAGAGGAGGAGCTGGCTCCACGCCCCAAGCAGCGCCAGCAGGTCCACCGCCATGAACGGACCCGCGTAGAGGTCCGGCAGGCCGGTCAGATCGCCCCCTTCGCAGTGGTCGGCTTTTTGGCCGTGGCGCTCTTTGCCGTTATGCTGGTGACCAGCTACGCCCAGCTGACTGTGGCAAACGACGAGATGGTATCTCTGCGCCGTGAGCTGTCCAACCTGAAGGCGGAAAATGTTACCCTTGCCGCCCAGTATGAGAAGGTATTTGACCTGGCGACGATTCAGGCCGCTGTGGGAGACGAGATGGTTCGGCCCACCAGCGATCAGGTGGTGTACATCGACCTGTCTGCTCCGGATACGGTCACCGTCTACAAAAGTATGGGGAATGCCTCCGGTCTGCAGGCTGTTTTGGACGGGGTTGGAGATATTTTTGAGAGCATCGTAGAATATTTCCGCTGACCCGGCAATATCATGGAGTACAGGCCGGCTGGGTCAGCGCGCACATACTCACCCGGTATAGAGACAAAACGGGCGCAAGAAAGGGGCTTTCTTGCGCTCTTTCATCGTCAGACAGTGTTTGCCGGCTGATATAGTCCAAGGGAGGATTCCAATTCATGGGCAGCAAATATGAAAGGGGTGTGGGCCGGGGGGTTGTGACGACCAGCGCCACCCGGGGTTCCCACTCCAAACGCTCTATTTTCCGCCGCACCCTGTGTCTGATGGCGGTGTGCGGTCTGATCATGTTCATCCCCATCGCCTGGAGACTGTGGGACATTGCCATTGTCCACCAGGAGGAGTATCAAAAGATGGCCGCCCGGCAGTGGGAGCTGGATTTCAGCGTCTCTGCGCAGCGGGGCAACATCTATGACCGGAACGGAAATATAATGGCCATGTCGGCCACAGTGTATAAGCTGATACTCTCCCCCAAGGACCTGATGCTGAGTGTGTCCAACAAGGATGAGGACGGACATCTGCTGGAGAGCTCGGTCTATGAGGCCAAGGTGGCCGCCCGTCAGGACCAGATGGTGGAGGAGCTGATGACACTGTTCCCCGATTTGAACCGGGAAAAGGTGGTCAAACAGGTCCACGCCACCAATGTGGCCTACTGGGAGGTTAAGGTCAATATTGAGGAGGAGGAAAAGCAGGTCCTCCAGGAATACATCACTCAAAATAAGGAGTCCTCCTATCTGCGCCTTATGACCAGCACAAAGAGGTATTACCCCTATTCCAGCCTGGCCGCACAGACGCTGGGCTTTGTCAATGCCAACGGCGGCGCCTACGGTATCGAGGCGGTGTATAATGACCTGCTGGAGGGGGTCGCCGGCCGGGTGTTTACAACCCGCACCGCCGGCGGTGCCGAGCGGTATAACACCTACGCCGGATACATCGACGCGGAAAACGGCTACAACCTGACCCTGACCATCGACGCCACCATCCAGTCCTATATGGAGAAGGCGCTGGAGGAGGGAATTGAGGAATATGATATTCAGAACGGCGCCTTCTGCATCGCCATGGACCCCAAGACAGGGGCCGTTCTGGGCATTGCCAGTTCCCCGGATTTTGACCCGAACAGCTATTCCAGGATTGTCAATGAACGGCTCAGCGGCCAGATTGAGGAGGATACCGCCGCGATTTTTGAAAAGCTGAAGGCCGACAATCCTGAAAACCTGAGCGAAAGTGAGCTGCTGGCCCAGGCGGAGAAGCAGGCCCGCTCCGACGCCCAGGTAACCCAATGGCGCAACAAAGCCATTGACTCCAGATATGAGCCGGGCTCCACCTTCAAGGCCCTGGTGCTGGCCGCCGCTCTGGAGGAGGGGCTGGTCAGCGAGAACGACACCTTTGAGTGCACCGGCTCTGTCATGGTACCCGGCTACCCGGAACCCATCCGCTGCTCCAGCCGGAAGGGCCACGGCCACCAGACCCTGGCCAAGGCGGTTGGAAATTCCTGTAACCCCGCCTTTATTGAGATTGGCAGCCGCCTGGGTAAGGAGCGGTTTTATCAGTATTTCCAGGCCTTCGGCATGATGGAGAGCACCGGCATCGACCTGCCCGGCGAGGCCAGTCTGGCGGGCGCCTTCTGGGACCTGGACAAGATGACCAATGTGGACCTGGCGGTCGGCTCCTTCGGCCAGCGGTTTGAGGTTACCCCGCTGCAGATGATCTGTGGCTTTGCCACCGTCATCAATGGGGGCAATCTGGTGAAGCCCTATGTGGTCCAGTCAGTAAGCACCCAGGACGGGACCATAATTCAAAATACCGAGCCGGAAATCATCCGGCAGGTGGTGAGCAAGCAAACCAGCCAGCGGGCCGCCGATATTTTGGAGCAGGTGGTGACGAACGGCACAGGCAGCAACGCCTATGTGGCGGGCTACCGCATCGGCGGCAAAACCGGCTCCTCGGAGGTGAAGCAGGAGGCGGACCACACCATTGTCTCCTTCATGGGCTACGCCCCCGCCGACGACCCCAAGGTGATTGTTCTGATGGCCTTTGACAATCCCAAGGTGAGTGAGCCGGGCAGCCACTACTCCACCACAGGCCGTTATATCAGCGGCGGCGGCATGGCTGGCCGAAAGGTAGGCCCGCTCATCGCCCAGATTTTGGACTACATGGGAGTGGAGAAGATATACAGCTCTGAGGAGTCAGCGGCAGTGGACGTTTCTATGCCCAAGGTGACCGGCTCGTCCCTGACCGACGCCCAGAAGACGCTGGCCGAAAAGAATCTGAACTGCCGTACCGTGGGGGAGGGCAGCACAGTCTCCCGGCAGGTACCGGCCGCCGGCGCCAGCATCCCCGGCGGGTCTACGGTGATTCTCTATCTGGGCGAGGCCGCCCCGGAGGAGGTTGGAACTGTTCCGAACGTCACCGGCATGACCTATGAGGCGGCCAAAAACGCACTGGAAAAGGAGGGCTTCTTCATGCGCTCCTCCGGCGTCCCTGTGTACTATGGTAACTCCACCACTGCTGAGCGCCAGAGCATCAACGGCGGGGAGACGGCTGCCATCGGTACCGTTATTGACGTGCGTTTCTTCAATGAGGTGGAGGACAGCTATGTGAATATAGGGTAGATATTTTCCAGCTGTTTCCAAGGCGAGATTTATAGAGAATAAAACTATGCCCCTGAGGGGTGACACCATGAAGCTGCGTAAGATTTTGGAAGGCGTCCCCCTCACGGGGGAGAGTGCCGACCTGGAAATGGAAATAAATTCCATATCCTATGACACCAGAACTCTGACGCCCGGCGCCCTCTTTGTGGCGCTGGTGGGGGACAAAACCGACGGGCACAGGTATATCCAGGCCGCCGTCAGCAGGGGAGCAGCCGCTGTCCTGTGCGAACGGGCCCCTGAGGAGTCCGGTCCCTGGCTGACCACGGCGGATACCCGCCTGGCCCTGGCTCTGGCCTCCGCCAACTGGTTCGGCCGGCCGGGAGAGAGGATGACGCTGGCGGCGGTTACCGGAACCAACGGGAAAACCACCACCACCAACCTGCTCAAGGAGCTGCTGGAGCGGGCCGCCGGGGCCAAGGTGGGGCTGGTGGGCACAAACCGGAACATGATTGGAAGTCTGGAGCTGCCCGCCCACCGCACCACACCGGAGAGCTATGAGCTTCAGTCTCTCCTGCGCCAGATGGCCGACGGAGGCTGCACCCATGTGGTGATGGAGGTGTCCTCCCACGCACTGGTTCAGCACCGGACGGCGGGGCTTGTCTTTCAGGCAGGGGTGTTTACCAACCTGACCCAGGATCATCTGGACTATCACCGCACCATGGAGGAGTATCGGGAGGCCAAAGGCCTGCTGTTTGCCCAGTGCCGTCAGGCGGTGCTCAATTTGGATGACGAGGCAGGAAGGTGGTATGCAGACAGAGTGGAATGCCCTGTCTTCACCTACTCGGAAAACCGGGCCGAGGCCGGTCTTACCGCCCGAAATATCCGCCTGTTTCCCAGCCACGTGGAATTTGAGGCACTGACGCTGGGCAAGCTTTCCCGCGTCCACCTGCCCATCCCTGGCGGCTTCTCCATCTATAACGCTTTGGCCGCCTTGTCCGCAGGACTGTGCCTGGGGCTGGAGCTGGAGTCCATGACCCGGGTTATGCCCGCAGTCAGGGGGGTGAAGGGCAGGGTGGAGGTGGTGCCCGTTCCAAGGGCCTACACGGTTATTATTGACTACGCCCACAGCCCCAATGCGCTGGAGAATATTCTCACCACGGCCCGGGATTTTACTGCCGGCCGGCTGATCTGCCTCTTTGGCTGCGGCGGGGACCGGGATACCTCCAAGCGGCCCATAATGGGCGCTGTTGTTCAGGAGCTGGCCGATGTGGCGGTTGTCACCTCGGATAACCCCCGTACCGAGGACCCCCAGGCCATCATTGACGACATTCTGTCCGGCATGACGGGGGAGGAGGCCGAGATCCATGTGGAGCCTGACCGGCGGGAGGCTGTGTGCTGGGCGCTGTCCCAGGCCCGGGCGGGAGACGTCATTGTTCTGGCGGGCAAGGGACATGAGACCTATCAGGAGATCAACGGCGTTTTATATCCCCTGGACGAGCGGGAAATTGTTGCTGACTGGTTTGAAAAATCCGACTGTCAACAAAAAATGAGTGGAAAAGCTGCTGTTGATGTGATATAATTCATTGCCTTGCGGACGGGGGCACATGCGGGAGGAGCATCCGGGTCCTCCGGCTGATTCAAAAGAGAGAGGAACATCTGATTATGACATACATCCTAAGCTTTATCGTGGCCTTTGGCGTGGCCGCCATTGTGGGCCAGCTGCTCATCCCCCTGCTGCGGCGGCTGAAGGCTGGCCAGTCCATCCGGGAGGACGGTCCCACCTGGCACATGTCCAAGCAGGGCACCCCCACCATGGGCGGGATTATGTTTATTTTGGCGATTGGCGCGGCCATCGTGGTGGCCAGCTGGGAGGAGATCCGGCAGGGGAGCTGCAAGCACCTGTATGTCTTTCTCTTCGCTCTGGTTTTCGGCGTTATCGGCATGATAGATGATTTCCAGAAGCTGCGCCACCACGCCAACGAGGGGCTCACTGCCGCGCAGAAGTTCCTGCTCCAGCTGGCTGCCTCCATTGCCTTCACCGTGCTGATGCGGGGGGAGGGCTATCTCACCCCCAATCTGTTCGTCCCCTTCTTCAATGTGACCATTCCTCTGCCCTGGGTGGTATATATGGTCTTTGCCGCTTTTGTCATGGTGGGAACGGTCAATGCCGTTAACCTCACAGACGGCATCGACGGCCTGGCAACCGGCGTTACCATCCCTGTGGCCCTGTTTTATATGGCGGTGTCCGCCTGGTTTGGCCGGAACGATCTGGCCATCCTGTCTGCCGCGCTGGCCGGAGGACTGGCCGCTTTCCTGATCTATAATTTTCATCCAGCCAAGGTGTTTATGGGGGACACCGGCTCCCTGTTCCTGGGGGGGATGGTGTGCGGGCTGGCCTTCGCCCTGGATGTGCCCCTGATTATCCCTGTTATCGGCCTGGTCTATGTGGCCGAGGTAATGTCTGACATTATTCAGGTGGTATACTTTAAAAAGACCCACGGCAAGCGGTTTTTCCGTATGGCGCCCCTCCACCACCATTTGGAGCTGGGCGGCTGGAGCGAGACCAAGCTGTTCTGCATCTTTTCCGGCATTACCCTGGTGTTGTGCTGTCTGGGATTTTTAGGAGTTATGTATCGGTATCCAATGTAAGCGCGAAAGCCTCCTTTCGTGAAGGGGCTTTTTGAAAGCTGACCTGAAAGGGGGACGGCCCAGTGGCCCGCAAAGCAAAACGTGATTTGACCATGGAGGAGCAGCTGGCCAGAGGGCCGATGGATTTCCCTTTTCTTATGCTGGTGCTGCTGCTGCTTGGCATCGGGCTGGTGATGCTCTTTTCTGCCTCCTACTACACCGCCTTCCGGGACTCCAGTCCCCGGGTACACAACAATCCCTATTTTTATGTGACCAATCAGGCGATCTATGGAGCAGTGGGACTTGCCGGCATGTATATCATCTCCAAGATTAACTATCAGCGGTTCCGATGGATGGCTCCGCTGCTGCTGGGGCTGTCCGTTGTCCTGCTGGTGCTGTGCTATGTGCCCGGGCTGAACGCCCCGATCAACGGTGTGAAGCGGTGGCTGAGGGTGTTTTTGGTGTTTGGACCCACCTACCAGCCGTCAGAAATTGCAAAGGTTGCGGTTGTACTCTTTTTTGCAGCCCGGTTGTGTAAGCGGGACACGGAAAAGCAGCTGCGCTTCACCAAGCGGACCAACACCGGCCGGTTTCTCAACTGGCTGGAGAAAATCGGCTTCCTGGAGTTGGTTCCCTATGGACTGGTGCTGGTGGTGGTGCTGGGCTTGGTGGTTTTTGAATACCATGTGTCCGGGGCGCTTCTGGTTGCGGTTGGTGCTGTCGCGGTTCTCTTTGTCTCAGGTATCAGCCTGAGATGGTTTATTGGCCTGGGCGGCGCGGGTGTGGCCCTGGTGAGTCTGATGTATATAACAACAGACTATGTGAAACGAAAATTTTCCATCTGGCTGGATCCCTGGGCTGCGGATCCCCAAAATGAGGGCTTCCAGTTCCGCCAGGGCATGTATTCCATCGCCTCCGGCGGCCTGCTGGGCCGGGGACTGGGAGAGAGCAATCAAAAGTATGGCTTTGTTCCCGAGCCGGAGAACGACATGATTTTTTCCATTGTGGTGGAGGAGCTGGGGCTGGTGGGGGCCTTTGCCATTCTCGTGCTGTTCTCTCTGCTGATCCTCCGGGGCTACTGGCTGGCCCTCCACGCCCGGGACAAATTCGGAACGCTGACCATTGTAGGAATTATTACGCTGCTGGCCGCCCAGGTGTTTTTCAACATCGGCGTGGTCACCGGCATGATTCCCAATACCGGCATTCCGCTGCCCTTCTTCAGCTACGGGGGCACCGCGCTTATGATACATTTGGCTGAGATGGGGATGATTTTAAGCATTTCACGGCAGATTCCAGCGCCGCGCAATGATTGAACCGACGATAATCAATCTCTCGTATAAGAGGTGTTAGATGATATGAATGTACTTTTTACCTGCGGCGGCACCGCCGGACATGTGAATCCGGCAGTGGCCCTGGCCCGCATCTTTCAGGAAAAGCATCCCGGCTGCCGCGTCCTCTTTGTGGGGGCGGACGGGGGAATGGAGAACAAGCTGGTGCCCAAGGAGGGGTATCAGATCCGCTCTGTTACCATTACCAATTTTCACCGCTCCTTCTCCCCTGCGGACATTGCCCACAATTTCGGCACGTTGATGAACATGCAGAGGTCAAAAAAGCAGGCCCGGGCCATTTTGGACGAGTTTAAGCCCGACCTGGTGGTGGGCACCGGGGGCTACGCCTCCTTCCCTGTGGTCAACGAGGCTGCCCGGCGGAGGATTCCCACCGCCGTCCACGAGTCCAACGCCGGGCCCGGCCTGACCACCAAGGCGCTGTCCAAGGTGGTGGACCGGGTGATGGTGGGCTTTGAGGAGAGCCGGACCCACTATGAGCACCCCGAGAAGGTGGTGGTTAC
>JAAVYL010000001.1 GCA_022791075.1 Lawsonibacter sp.
CGCAGCAAGCGAAAGATTTTTCTGGACGAGAGCGAGTGGGTCATGTACCCAGACCCGTCCGTTCCCGCCATCGTCTCCGAGGAACTGTGGGACCGGGCCAACGCCCTCTACAAGCGGCGCAGCAAGCAGATGATGTCCCACCAGAGCGGAGCGGAGTTTCACAACCGCTACCCCTACAGCGGCAAGATCACCTGTGAGGAGCATGGCACCAGCTTTCACCGGCAGGTGCTGAAAAGCGCCAAGGGGGACAAGGAGGTCTGGCAGTGCCGGGTATACCGGAACCGGGGCCGGGCAGCCTGCTCCGCCCCCCAGCTTTACACCGTTGAACTGGACCAAATTATGGCTGGCATCTTCAACCAGCTTGCCCGGAATAAGCAGACCATCATCGACGCGGTGTTGGCCGTTCTCCAGGCCGTTCCCGACGAGCACGACTATTCCCAGGACCTTCAGCGCATGGAAGAGGAACTGTCCGCCATCCAGGCAAAAAAAGACCGCCTATTGGAGATGAGCATCGAGGGAGTCATCACCATGGCGGAATTTAAACAGCGCAACGACGGCTTCAACCAGCAGATCAAAGTCCTGGAGGAAAAACGGACTGCACTCCAGTTGGAGGCAGAAAAGGGACGGCAAACGACGGGACAGCTGGAGGAAATCCGTATCGCTCTTGAAGAGGAGCTGTCCTTCCGGGAGGGTATCAATTCCGCACTGGTCACAACGATCTTAGACCATATTGTGGTCAAAAAAAACAGCACCAGGGAGATACTGCATTTGGATATCTATTTAAAATTCGGCGGCCCCTGGGCGGCCGTTTTTGACCGGGAAAATTCCTCCTTCCGCTGCAGCCCTTGTTAACAATATGCGCCACCAAACGCAGATTGTGCTCCACCAGGATATTCCTGGCTTCCAGGTCCCCCTGCGCGCACCGCTCCAAATACTCTTTCTCTTCAGCCGCCTTCAGCGGCCTGGGAAATGAACCGCCCCCTCCGGACAGACGCAGGGTGAAAAATAAACCGTTCATCATTAAATAGATTACAGGCGACAGCATTTTGATAACACCTCCATTCTACACTATTCACGGCCAGCACGTCCCTATGCCGCAAGAGGTCTCTGCACCGACACAAAATCACCGGACGTCCGCAGGCGTCCGGTGATTGTCTGTTCTGTTTATTTTGAGGTCTCCCGCTGGAATTTCTCCAAATACGCGCGCTGGAGCAGGCTGAGCCGCTGAGGGTCTCTGCCGCCCACAGGGATGTTGTCGATAGACTCCACCTTCATACACAGGGCGCTGGAACTGGTCACAATAACCTCGTCGGCGTTCATCAGCTCCACCATGGAGAAGGGCTCCTCCAGAGTGGGAATACCGTGCTCTCTGGCCAGGGCCAGCAGGTGTTTGCGGGTGATGCCCGGCAGAATCAGCTCATCAGTGGGAGCAGTGCGCAGAACGCCGTCCTTTAATATGGAGATGTTGCTGTGGGCGCACTCGGTGACCCTGCTGCCCCGATGGAGTACCGCCTCGTCACAGCCATGCTCCGCCGCCCGCTGATTGGCCAGCACACTGGGAATCAGGTTCAGCGTTTTGATGTTGCACAGATTAAAGCGGTTGTCCTCCATGGAAATCAGCCTGTAAGGAATTTCCATGGGCTTCATGGTGTGGGGCTTGACAAAAATCATCAGAGAAGGCTCCACGCCCTCCGGAAAGACATGGTTCCGCGGGCCGTTTCCCCGGGTGATCTGCCAGTACAGAAAGTGGATGGGACAGTCCGCTGCCGCATCCACCACCTTCTGCAGCTCCGCCTTCACCTGTTCCCGCTCCATGTGAAAGGGGATCTCCAGCAGCCGAAGGCTGTTATACATCCGGTCCAGGTGGTCCTCCAAGGCAAAGGGGATGCGGTTGGACACACAGGTAGCCTCATAGATTCCGTCGCCGAAATAGAGGGCCCGGTCCCCCATGGGCACCTGCATCTCCTCCAGAGGGCCCATGACTCCATTATAATAGCCAACACTTTCCCACATAATATTTCTTCCTCTCTGTCAAAACATGGCAGTACTGCCGCACCGTCTGGATTGATAGTAACACAATTCAAGCCGCAGCGCAACAGCAATCTGCACCTTTCAACTTGAAAGTCTTCTGCTTTCGCTCACCCTCCAGGCATTCCACACAATACAGGCGCAGGCTCCCCCAATCACTGCCCCAACCAGCACGTCGCTGGGGTAGTGTACCCCCACATACAGCCGGGACAGGCCCATACAGACTGCCATCAGCACAGAGGCGGCCCTCCCCCAGCCCCACGGCAGCTCTCTGGCCCAGACCATTCCAGCGGCAAATGCGGCGCAGGTGTGACCTGACGGGAAGGAATTCGGGTCGTTTTCCGTCACCAGCGGCGTGATGGGCAGCGCCAGCCAGGGCCGGGCCCGCTCCACCAGAGGCTTGATGGTGACATTGGTAATCAGCATCCCCAGCACCATAGCGCACAGAGCCAGGGCCCCCGCCCTGCGGGTGGGCCTGTAGAGCAGCATGGCCAGAGACAGCATGATCCACAGGATTCCCGCGTCCCCCAGCTTCGTGTAAATTGAGACGATGGGGTCCAGCCACGGCTGGTGCATACCTTGAATGGCCACCAGCAGCTGCCCGTCCAGCATGAGTAGTGTATCCATGCTTCCTCCTTCAAGTATTATGTAAACTTTATCTTGAATCTTGACGGCCTGTCCTTCTGAGATTATAATAGAGTAATCCGTTCCACAAGTCAACGCTATTTTATTACTGGAGGTTCCCCGTTTGAAACAGATTCTCTGTCTGGCCGGCGAGCCCTGGTCCAGCCGTCTTCCCGGCCGCACTCAGCAGATTGTTTCCCGTCTGCGGAATGCTCAGATTTTATATTTTTACCCCGCGCAGACCCCCAAGGACAAATCCTTTCTCAAAAAAGGCAGGCAGGTCCGGCCCAATATAACAGCCTATACCCTGCCCCCAATTCGTTTTCCCATTCCGGAGCAGCGCCGGTTCCTGTTCCAGCGGGCCTGGAAAAAGGTGGGGCTGTTTATCCAGAGCACCGCTGCCCGGCGGCGTTTTGCCGAGCCTCTGCTCTGGACCACCCACCCCAGGCAGGTCCACCTGCTGGACAAGCTGTCCTACAGCTCTCTAGTCTACGACTGCGATCAAAATTGGGACGAGTTGCCGCCCGGCTGGGAGGGCAGTCTGGCCCAGGCGGCGGACGTGGTCTTTGCCGCCTCCCCCCAGCTGGCCGACCGGCTTTCTCCCTGCAGCGCCAATATTGCCCTGCTGCCCAATGGCATCAACCTCCCCCTCTTTGACCCCAACGCCGACCGGTCCGACCCTCTTCCCGGCGTTACCGCCCCCATCCTGGGCTGGAGCGGCACCATCCGGGCGGAGCTGGACCTGTCCCCCGTTCTCTATGCCGCCCAGGAGCGGCCCGACTGGGGTTTTCTGCTGTTGGGGGAGGTCGAGCGGGAAAATCCCTACCTGCGCCGGCTGAACCAGCTTTCCAATGTGTTCCTTCCGGGTCCCAGACCCGCTGCGGAGGTGCCCGACTGGCTGTACCGCTGCCATGTGCTCATCGACCTGCTGCGGGAGGATCAGCCCTATGACGATGTGGTCTCCCCCAGGCTCTATGAGTATCTGGCCACTGGCAAGCCAGTGGTGTCCATGCTTTGGCCCGGCCAGGTGGAGCGGTTTCCAGACGTAGTGTATAACGCCCACAGTCCCCAGGAATTTGTTACCCTCTGCGCCCACGCCCTTGAAGAGGCCCCCGACTTTGTTTCCCGGCGGCGGATGGACCAGGCAGCCCAGGCCGCCTGGTCCCGGCGGGTAGGAGAAGTGGAGCGTATCCTCACCACCGCCGGGCTGCTGTAACTGCCTCCATTAGCCCACTTTTTCCCCCTTATATCCGCTTTTCTTGTACAAGCCTACGAATTTTTCTCTCCCCCTTGCAAAAGCTCGCCATTTCCTATAAAATGGAACTCTAAACACAATAGAGAGGGGGGCCTGTTATGTTCCGCTTTTCCCGGCTGCGGCAGTTTCATGGCCCCAATCCGCCCAAAATTGCCCCATAATACGCCGTCAGGCTATCTGTCTACCCACAGATAGCCTGCGCTTTTTGAAAAGGAGTGTCTATTATGAAAAAAGTAGCCGTTATCATGGGCTCTGACAGCGACTGGCCCGTGGTCCAGGGGACCTGCCGCCAGCTGGACGAGCTCCAGATCCCCTATGAGGCCCACATCCTCAGCGCCCACCGTACCCCCACTGCCGCCGCAGAGTTCGCCCGGGCAGCCCGGGCAAACGGATTCGGCGTTCTCATCTGCGCCGCCGGCATGGCCGCCCACCTGGCCGGGGCCTTCGCCGGCAACTCCACACTGCCCGTGATCGGCATCCCCATGAAGGGCGGCGCCGTGGACGGCCTGGACGCCCTGCTGGCCACCGTCCAGATGCCCAGCGGCATTCCTGTAGCCACAGTGGCCATCAACGGGGCCAAGAACGCCGCTGTGCTGGCTGCGCAGATTCTGGCTGTCTGTGACGACGCTTTGGCTGCCCGGCTGGATGAGGCCCGGGAGGCAATGGCCGACCAGATTGCAGCAAAAGAAGCCAAGCTCCAGGCGGAGCTGAAGGGCTGAGATATAAGGAGGATCACACATGGGTGGCTTTTTCGGGGCCGTCTCCACACAGGACGTCTCCCTTGATATCTTTTTCGGGGTGGATTACCACTCCCACCTGGGCACCCGCCGGGGCGGGATGGTGCTCCACGACGCCAAAGACGGCTTTCAGCGGCAGATTCACTCCATCGAAAACACACCGTTCCGGACTAAATTTGAAAAAGACCTGAACAAATTCCACGGGTGCGCCGGCATCGGCTGTATCAGCGACACCGACCCCCAGCCCCTGCTGGTGCGCTCCCACCTGGGGCTGTACGCCATCACCACCGTGGGCATCATCAACAA
>JAAVYL010000083.1 GCA_022791075.1 Lawsonibacter sp.
CGGTCATGAGCAACTGCTTGACAGGACGCAGCCAAATGCCGATCGAGATGATCGTCAAGCTCGCAAAGATCTTCAATGTCAGTGTGGACTATCTGACAGGGGCCACAGATGACCCAGCCCTGCCGATGAGGCTGGATGGAGTAGAGCGGGAGCTGATCGAAATGTTCCGCACCCTGTACCGCGACCAGCAGGAGGCCGTCCATAATCAGATACAGTTCTTTCAGAAGCAGAACCAGAGAGAATGAGAAAAGCCCGGGACGCTGGGGGGCGTTCCGGGCTTTTCTGTATCACTTGGCGTATTCGATGGCCTTGGTCTCCCGGAGAAGGTGAACCTTGATCTGACCGGGATACTCCAGCTCGTCCTCAATTTTCTTGGCAATCTCCCGGGCCAGGAGCACCATCTGATCCTCACTGACAACCTCGGGCTTAATCATAATGCGCACCTCGCGGCCAGCCTGGATGGCAAAGGACTTCTCCACCCCGTTAAAGGAGGAGGTGATCTCCTCCAGCGTCTCCAGCCGCTTGATATAGTTCTCCAGATTCTCTCTGCGGGCGCCGGGCCGGGCGGCGGAGATGGCGTCGGCCGCCTGAACCAGACATGCCACCACAGTCTTGGGTTCCACATCGTTGTGGTGGGCGTGAATGGCATGAATTACGTTTTCGCTCTCCCGGTACTTCCGGGCCAGCTCCACCCCGATCTGCACATGGGAGCCCTCCACCTCGTGGTCAATGGACTTACCCAGGTCGTGGAGCAGCCCCGCCCGCTTGGCTTCGGTGACATTGGCGCCGATCTCGGCTGCCAGCAGCCCGGCCAGGTGAGACACCTCGATGGAGTGGTTGAGTACATTCTGTCCGTAGCTGGTGCGGTAGCGCATCCGGCCCAGCAGCTTGACCAGCTCCGGATGCAGGCCGTGGACATTGGTCTCAAAGATGGCCCGCTCTCCCTCGGACTTGATGACCATATCCACCTCGCGCTTGGCCTTCTCCACCATCTCCTCAATGCGGGCGGGGTGGATGCGGCCGTCCAGAATCAGCTTTTCCAGTGCCAGCCGTGCAATTTCCCGGCGAACCGGGTCGAAGCAGGAGACAGTAATGGCCTCGGGGGTATCGTCAATAATCAGGTCCACCCCGGTGAGGGTCTCCAGGGTGCGAATGTTGCGGCCCTCCCGGCCAATGATGCGGCCCTTCATGTCGTCGTTGGGCAGCGGCACCACAGACACCGTGGCCTCTGACACATGGTCGGCGGCGCACCGCTGAATAGCCAGGGAGATCAGCTCCCGCGCCTTGGTGTCCGCTTCCTCCTTGAACCGGCTCTCAATCTCTTTGATCTTCATGGCCGACTCGTGGGTCACGTCCTCCTCCAGCTGCTGGAGCAGATAGTTCCGGGCCTCCTCGGCGGTGTAGCCGGAGATACGCTCCAGCTCGGTCACCTGCTGCAGCTTCAGCTTCTCCGCCTCGGCCTGGGTGGCCTCCAGCTTGGCCAGCTTGGCGGTCAGCTGTTCCTCCTTCTTCTCGATATTCTCTGTTTTGCGGTCCAGGTTCTCCTCCTTCTGCTGCAGGCGGTTCTCCTGGCGCTGCAGCTCAGCGCGGCGGTCCTTGACCTCCTTCTCATGCTCGTTCTTGGCCTTCAGGATCTCCTCCTTGGCCTCTACCAGGGCCTCGCGCTTCTTGCTCTCGGCGCTTTTATAGGCCTCGTTGACGATGCGGGTGGCCTCGTCCTCGGCAGATTTGATCTCCCGCTCCGCTGTGGCCTTGCGCCGGTTCCAGCCAAAGACCGCGCCGCCGAAAACGCCGGCAATCAGGGCGATAACCATCCCTATCACTGCTAGAATTGGGTCCATTGGGTCTTTTTACACCTCCAGATTTTTTCATGACCGCGGCGGACCGCCGCGGCGTCCGCTGCCGGCAGGGGCCGGTGCAGACTTGCAGTAAAAGGCCGCAAGGAGGCTCAGACAGGCAAAGCTGTCTCTCCCCGCCTTGCGACAACTGAAAAACATCCCCACAGGTTTTTCATATTTGTCCATCTACATTGTAAAGGTCTCTCGCTTTTCTGTCAAGATTTATTCACATTTGAAATGGAGGGTTTTTTGAAAAATTTTTCCAAAACAGAAAAAAGAGCGGGGTTTGCCCCCGCTCTGCGCGCGATCCTGCTACCACAGCCCATCAATTTCTGTACCGGTGTAATACCATGTGAGGATGTCACGAAAGGTGCTCCCGTTTTGGGCCATGGCATTGGCGCCGTACTGGCTCATGCCCACTCCATGGCCGTAGCCTGTGACGTCAAAGAGAAATTGGGCCCCGTCCCAGGTGACGGTAAAGCTGGCAGAACGCAGGGAGAACAGAGACCGCACCTGTCCCCCCGTGAGTGTTACCCCCCCCAGCGCAAGGGAAATCACTCCGCCGCCCTCGTTGCGGCTGGCCTGCCCGAACCAGGAGGACGGGTCACCCGACAGGTCTGCGCCGGGGTAGGCGTTCAGGGTGAGGGACTTTACCTCCTCCGCGCCGAGGGCGGTCTGACTGTGGTAATTGGGCACCTCCTCCCCCTCGGGGCTGTCCACACTCTTCAGATAGGCCACGGAACTGCCCCACACCTCCGCCGCGTCCACTGTTTTTCCCGCAGCAGAGGAGAAAAACAGCGCCTGAATGGGCTTGCCGTCGTAGACCACCCCCAGCCCGTCGGTCTGGGCCACAGCCTGGTCAATTTTCTCCCCATATTCCCCGGCGTTCAGCCCCCATCGGGCCTCGGCGGCGGAGCGTTCTATATAGGCCTGACAGCATGAGCTGTCGGCACAGATGTCGGCGTCCGGGTGCTTTGCGCTGTTCTGCAGAACGGCGG
Source organism: Lawsonibacter sp. (assembly GCA_022791075.1). Classification (GTDB taxonomy): domain Bacteria; phylum Bacillota; class Clostridia; order Oscillospirales; family Oscillospiraceae; genus Lawsonibacter. The sequence continues at coordinate 2,837 of JAAVYL010000083.1, forward strand.
TATAGGTGCGAGCCGCACATGCCTGGGCCTTCAGGGCCTCCGGCTCAAAGGAGGCGGGCATCTCTGCCGCCACCACCCCCCACAGGTAGTCCGCCATGGTCAGCTCGACCACGTCCCCCTCCTTGGTCTGCAGGCGCACCGCACGCCCCCGGTCCCGGGCCCCGGCCGCCTCTGCCGGAGGCATGGGGGCTATAGGCAGCGCCAGTTCTCCGTTGGGCAGCTCCCCGGCGCCCGCCCTCTGATACACCGGCTCCCCCCGGACCACCAGGGCGGGAAGAAAGAACAGTCCAACCGCTAAAATCAACGCCGCACTCACCGCCTGCCGTGTCCCGCCCGTGCGGACCCGCCTGTCTTCCCGTCCCATTTTTGCCGCCCCCTTTGTCTCTATGGTATGGGACAGGCGGGTGGGATATACCGGGAAAATCCGCTTGCGTTTTTTCTCATCGTCCTGTATAATAGGGGCACAGGAAAAAGCCGCCTGCGGTGGCGGACAGGAGGAGTAATTATGGACACAGAATTCGAATGGCGGGAAGAATTCAACATCGGTGTGGACATCATTGACACAGAGCATCAGCGGCTGTTTAAAATTATCAACAAGCTCTTTCGTTTCCGCGAGGAGGAGAAGGACAGCCAGTGGACCTGCCAGGAGGGAATCAAGTATTTCAGAGGACACACGGTAAAGCACTTCGCCGACGAGGAGGCCTATATGGCCTCCATCGGCTATGATGGACTGGAGCAGCACCGGCGCATCCACAAGGGCTTTCGGGAGCACACTCTCCCGGCACTGGAGCAGGAGCTGGAGCGGACCGATTACGCCCCGGACGCAGTGGAGCACTTCCTGGGCGTCTGTGCCGGGTGGCTCATCGGCCACACCTTGACAGAGGATCAGGCCATCAAGGGCGGACAGGTCAGCAAATGGCAGGACCTCCTGCCCGGCGAGGAGCTGACCGCCATAAAAAAGGTGATCGTCCAGCTTTTATTTGACATGTTCCATCTGGAATCCCAGGCCATCAGCGATGTTTACGGCGGGGAGAAGTTCGGAAAAGGAGTCTATTACCGGCTGGTCTACGGAACCCGCCAGGACGAGAAAAAGCAGGAGGTCATTCTGGTCTTTGAGGAAAAGCTGCTGATCAACACCGTGGGAAAAATTATGGGGCTGCAGACCAACAAGCTGGACAGTATGCTGATCAACGCCGCCCGATACACAGCCCGGCAGTTTGTGGGGCGCGTTATGGAGCAGCTCCCCGACATGGGACACTATGAGCTGAAGGAGGAAAACCTCCTGTCCTACGAGCAGTTCCAAAAGGTGTTTGACCGGGAAAAGCCCCAGGTCAGTCTGCTGTTCAATACCGGCGGGGCAGGGTACTTTGCCTACTGCGCCATCGCCCCCCACCTGCTGGAAGGCGGCATCGCCACCCCCATCGGGACGGAGAACGCGATTGCTGAGGTGGAGCAGTACCTGATGAAGCGGGAGAAGCAGGAGGCCCGGGAGGCGGCTGAGCACAAGCCGAAGATCCTCGTGGTGGACGATTCCATGACCATCCGGCACAGCATGAAGCAGCTGCTGGAGGAGGACTATGAGGTTGCACTGGCCGAATCCGGCGTGGCCGCCATCCGCACCATCACCCTCAACCGGCCGGACCTGGTCCTGCTGGACTATGAGATGCCCGTGGTTAACGGCAAGCAGACCCTGGAGATGCTCCGCTCAGAGCCGGAGTTCACCAGGATTCCGGTGGTCTTCCTCACCGGCAGAAGCGACCCGGAGATTGTGCGGGAGCTGCTGTCCCTCAAGCCGGCGGGCTATCTGCTGAAATATCTGAAGCCCGCAGAGCTCAAGGTTAAGATTGATGCTTTCTGCGCAAAGGGAAAGGGCTGAAAAAGTCCGCCCCGCATGGCAGAGAGCTGTTTTTTGGCAGCCGGCCGCAAATGGTTCGGCCCGCCGGGAGTTACTGTCCCGGCGGGCCGTCTTTTATTCCTCATCCAGCTTGAGCACCGCCATAAAGGCCTCAGTGGGCAGCTGCACCGTGCCCAAGGTGCGCATCTTCTTCTTGCCCTCCTTCTGCTTCTCGAGGAGCTTCTTCTTCCGGGTGATGTCGCCGCCGTAGCACTTGGCCAGCACGTCCTTGCGCATGGCCTTCACCGTCTCCCGGGCGATGATCTTGCCGCCGATGGCCGCCTGGACGGGCACCTCAAAGAGCTGCCGGGGGATGTTCTCCTTCAGCTTCTCGCAGATGCGCCGGGCCCGGCCATAGGCCTTCTCCCGGTGGACGATGAAGCTCAGGGCGTCCACCGGGTCCCCGTTGAGGAGCAGGTCCACCTTCACCAGGTCGCTCCTCTCATAGCCCTCCAGCTCGTAGTCCAGGGAGGCGTAC
>JAAVYL010000084.1 GCA_022791075.1 Lawsonibacter sp.
GTCATCACCGCAACCGTCCCCGAGGCCGACGCCGCCCGCCTGCGCCAGATGGGGGACATTCTCAAGGACCGGGAGCCCAACGTGGTGGCCGTGCTGGCCGCCGTCAGCGGGGAGAAGATCACCTTCCTGTGCGTCTGCGGCAAGGAGGCCGTGAAGAAGGGCATCAAGGCCGGGGATATCATCAAGCAGGTGTCCGCCATCGCCGGCGGCTCCGGCGGCGGCAAGCCCGACTCCGCCATGGGCGGCGGCAAGGACCCGCTGATGGTGGACAACGCCCTGGCTATGGTGGACAACGTGGTGTCCATGAAGCTGGGGCTGTAAGCCAACGTCCAGCGAGCGTGAGCGAGCCGCGCCGCAAGGCGCGTAAATTCGCAGCGAAGCGGAGAATTTGCGCAGGGCGAATTCATTTCGCCCGAGCATCATCAATCAAAGGGCCCCCAGTCCGGCGTAAGCCGGAATGGGAACGGCGGCAAGGACCCGCTGATGGTGGACAACGCCCTGGCTATGGTGGACAACGTGGTGTCTATGAAGCTGGGGCTGTAAACTCAAAATGATTGGCCCAACTGCTGGCAGAGGGTGTTTTCCAAGGAAAAACCTAGATGAAACGCTGCGAGAAATACCGCAAAGCTTTGTTGTTCTGCCGGCAGTTGGGCCGCATCACATATTTCATTCCAGCTCTTTCCTTTCGCCGCTTCCAACTCCTCTAAAGCCCTTTCCTGGTCTGCGCTGTTGATCCAGTAACGCTTCATTACGTCATGGTAGAGATATTCCAGTGATATGTCCATATGAAACAGTCCTTTCTAAAAATATATGCCCAAGGTGCTAACACTATGCTAGCATTTTGTGTGTGGACTGTCAAGCGGAAATTTGCTACCATATTGCTAAAGGAGTGATAACAAATGCCGACCAATAAAATTCAAACAGGGCTACGTTTGAATGAAATGACCTATGAAAAAGTGAAGGTGATTTCAACTAGGGAGCAGCGTTCCATGAATAATTTCATTGAGTTTGTGATACAGCGATATATCGAGGAGTACGAGTGTAAAAACGGAGAGATTGAGATTCTCCTGGAAGATTAGGCGAAGGAGGTTTTCCTATGCTTCCTCAGGACCCCATGATTTTACTCAGCTATGTCAACACCAAGCTCCGGGACGAGTACAGCAGTCTGGACGAGCTGTGCGCCGCTCTGGACGCGGACCGAGAGGAGCTCGTCTGTAAGCTGGAGGCCGTGGGCTATACCTACGACCCAGAGAAAAACCGGTTCCTGTAAGGAGGAAATACCATGGGACTGTTTGATAAATTCAAGAAGCCGAAGAAGCCCCAAACTCCGGAGCGGGTGAAGGGTGTGGGATTGCTGTTCTGTCCCGAGCCCGACCCGAGGAAGGTGCTGGAGCAGGTGGAGGAGCTGTTCCAGTTCGAGCACGCAGGAGACCGGAACAACATCAGTCTGGTGCAGGACGACATGGAGATTATCCTGCTGGCCGCCTGTCCCGATGACGAGGGGGAGAACGGGAAATACGCCAAAAACCAGTTGGAGGGGGTGGCGGGATACGTCTGCCGCAGCCAGACCGGGCTGGTGGAGATCAAGCGCGGCCTGTTCTACCACCTGCGCCAGTGCAAGAGCCTGATCCAGATCATCTACTCCTTCGACAGTACAGGGGCCAGAGAGACGGCGGAGAAGGAGAAAAAGGTGATGGAGCCCCTTTACGACATTACAGAGAAGCTCCAGGGGGTCATCACCTTCGGGGACGGCATGTCCCTGCGTAACAGCAAGGGACAGATCATCCTGGACAAGGAGGGCAAGAGCGAGCTGGAGTACTACATGCCCGCCGAGCTCCCCATCCCGCCGGACTGGTCCAAGGACGCGCCCCCGGAGGCTGTGGAGCGGCGGGACAAGTCGATGGTGCTGCTGCGGGACCGGCATATCTACGTCACCCCCTGGCTGCCCCTGCTGTGGGAGCGGGCGGAGGAGCCGGGCCGCACCGTGGAGGAGGTCTGCGGCCGGGCGGCAGCCCTGCTCATCGTGTCGCTGTACTCCGAGTGCCGGGTGGGGGACCACCTGTCCTTTGAGGAGGCCCGGGAGTTTGTGGACCCCATCATAGAGGGCTATGGAGCGGAGGAATTTTTCTCCCCCGACGAGAAAAAATATCTGGACGACCCCGACTCCGACGAGAAGACCCAGATCCAGTTCGCCTGGCAGTATGAAAACCTGTGGGTGATGGAGTGGGCACTGGGCCTCACCGACGATCTGTTCTGGCCCGACCGCATCTGCGACGTGCCCGGCTCGGTCCGGCTGCTGAAGGACTGCCCGGCCATGGATGCCCTGCTGGCGGCGGCGAAGCTCCGCCCCCGGAAGGAGCTGCTGGAGCAGGCCGACCTGATCTACCGCCTCCACTGGGCCTGTGTGGACGCCCGGGTGATGAATATGCCCGCCCCCCAGGGGGTGGAAGAGGGCGTGGTCATGGAGCGCCACAGGGCGCTGTTCTGGCTGGCCGGCTGCGACGAGATGTGCGGCTGGGACGACGTGGATTTGTCTACTTAACTGAAAACCGGCTGGTCTGCGGACTGGCCGGTTAAAATTTTTTCGGGAGGGCTCAACAATTTCCCTTTCCCAATCGTGTATCAGACAGAAGGACAGAGAGGAGGCGGCGGCAGTGGGTGTGTGCTCCCGGGAGGAAATCGAGACAATTTACCGGCGGAATTTCAAGCTGGTGTATCAGATCTGCCTGGTGCTGATGAAAAATATATCCGATGCCGAGGACGCCGCCCAGTCGGTCTTTCGCAGGGTGATGGAGCGGAACGGGGCTTTTCATGATCCGGAGCATGAAAGGGCCTGGCTCATTGTCACCGCCTGGAATGAATGCCGGGACCAGCTGAAGCACTGGTGGCGCAGGTGCCGGGAGGACTCCTCCGTCCTGGATACCCTGGCCTGTGAGGACCTGAGGCCGGGCCGGGAAAATAATTGACAAGCAGGGTGGCTGGGGCTGGCAGACAAAGGTGCTGGACGACGGAGCCCCCCCTGGACAATCACCTGCTGTTCCGTATGGAGCTGGAAAAAGGTATTCAGGCGGGCTGGGGGATTGCCAGGATATCCCTGCGCAACAAGGGCCTGCTCCGATATGACCCTGGGCAAGATCAGTATGTCACTGTCTGGTCCGTCAGCTGGTCCTGTCAGGTACCCGTCACCTGGCAGGATATGGGCCGGAGCATCCGGCCCGATCAAGTGGTGGGGCAGCTGGATGGTATTGACATTACACTGACAGAGCTCTATCTGTCCCCTATGACGCTGCGGCTTCAGCTGGAGAGCGAGACCCCCATCCCCCAGATATTTGGCGGAGGAACCGGCAACCGTTGGTTACAGCTGGTTAATTCCGACAATATGACGCTGACCGCCAAGGATGGACGGACTATCCCCCTGATTGAGAACGGCGGCTTGTCGGGCGACCAGAACCAGAACCGCCTCTTCCAGCTGGCTGAGATCACCGCGCTGGAGGACCTGGATGGCGGCACCCTCACCCTTCAAATCGGGGACGGAAGCGTGGATATCCCCCTGGACGATCTGCTCCCGGCGGAGTAAGGGCCTCCCTTGACGCACACCTCATTTCCGATGCCAGACTGGAGAAGGGCAGCAAACCGGTTTTCGACGGCCTTTGCCCGCAGGTGAAAAGTATGCCTTTGCCCGCAGGTGAAAAGTAAATCTTGCAATCCTGAAAAAATGCGGTACAATGGAATTACCGCGGAGGGCCCCGCCTGCGGCGGGGCCCTTTTTATAACAAAGGAGGTTTTCCAATGTCAGAATGCTTGTTCTGTAAAATTGCCGCCGGGGAAATTCCGTCCAGCAAGGTCTATGAGGACGAGAAGTGTCTGGCCTTTTACGACATCGACCCCCAGGCCCCCACCCACTTCCTGGTCATTCCCAAGGAGCACATCCCCTCTGTGGCCGGAGTAAATGAGGAGAACGCCGATGTGGTGGCCCACATCTTCACCGTCATCGCCCGGGAGGCCAATAAGCTGGGACTGGACAGCTACCGGGTGGTGTCCAACATTGGGGAGCAGGCGGGACAGAGCGTACCCCATCTCCACTTCCACGTCCTGGCCGGCCGGGATATGACCTGGCCTCCGGGCTGAGGCGGCTATGTTTGTCAAAAATCCAGAATATTTTCTCGCCATCGTCAAGGAGCACAGCATCTCCAAGGCGGCGGAGCGGCTCTACCTGTCCCAGCCCTATTTGAGTCAGTATCTGGCCAAGCTGGAGGGAAGTTTGGGGGTGGTCCTGTTGGATCGCTCCCGCTCCCCCCTGAAGCTCACCCCGGCAGGGGAGCTGTTCCATGCCTATCTGGAGCGGCAGAGCTTTCTGGACCGGCAGCTGGTCAGCGATCTGCGGGACCTTCAAGACAAAAAACGGCCGGTGCTCCACATCGGGGTATCCCCCTGGCGGGGTTCCACCCTGCTGCCCGATGTACTGCCCCTTTTCGAGGGGCAGTACCCTGACGTTCAGGTGGTCCTTCACGAAGCTCCGGTGCCCGAACTGGGGGATCTGGCGGCAGCGAACGTCATCGACTTCTGCGTCATGCAGATTCCCGGGGACCTGCATGAGCTAACCTATGAAACGGTGATGCGGGAACACATCTTTTTGGTCTGCCACAGGGATCATCCGCTGCTTCAGGGGATCAGCAGCACCTATGACGACCCCAGACCCTTTCCGGACCTGCGCCTGCTGGAGCACGAGCGGGTGATCATGCTACCCGCCGAGTGGCGGCTGTCCAAGCTGCTGTACAATACCTTTTCGGTTCATAGTGTGGAACCCCAGAATATCCTGGTCACTACCAACACCACCACTGCGATCAACCTTGCAGCGGAGAAGCTGGGCTTTGCCTTCCTCCAGGAGAGCGGCGTCTCCCGCACCCCTTATCTTGACCGGCTGGCCTGCTTTACTCTGGGCGAGCCGCCTTTGACTTGCGCCCTTGCTGTGGTCTATAAAAAGAATGGCTTTCTCTCCCCAGCCGCCAGGGCGTTTATTGATCTGATCCGGGAATTCTACAGCCGGTATGACAGAACACTAGAGCAGCCGGCATCAAATCTTTGTTAATTCGCTCTTGCCAAAAGGAAGAACATCGTGTATAATAGCTTCTGTAGCTGCCGGTATGATGGAATTGGTAGACGTGACGGATTCAAAATCCGTTGGTGGCGACATCGTGTCGGTTCGAGTCCGACTACCGGCACCACTTGGAATGACTGGGTTTCTCGGTTTTGAGGGACCCGGTCTTTTCGTTGCTTCAGGCCAGTTCTCTCCTCTTATACAATACTCTGGATTCCCGGAGAGATAAGGACAGTTGCCTTTATATAACCGTATAAAATCAGCCGCTTGATACACATTGAGACATTTTACTTGTGCAGTGATTTATGTCCGGGTGAACCGCTGGGCGAAAAAGTGTGTTCTCCAAGCGGCGTTTCTGCGTTTACAAAAGGCAGCTTAATATACAATAATCAATATCCCCCGACTTCATTTGAAGGTCGGGGGATATTGATTTGTATGTTCAAATGACACGCAGCCGTTGCAACCGGTGTTTGTCTCCCCACTCACACATGCTGTCTAAAATGGGGATGAGCGACCTTCCGCGTTCCGTCAAGCTATACTCCACCTTAGGAGGTATCTGAGGATATTCCTCACGGTGAACCAAATCATCTGCTTCTAATTCCTTCAGCATAATGCTGAGGGTCTTATCGGAAATGGTACCAATATACTTTTTCATTTCATTAAATCGGACTACTCCAAATTCCATCAAGGCATACAAAATAGTCATTTTGTACTTTCCGTTTATCAATGACAGGGTATAGCTGAAACCAGTGGTTTCCAGGGATTCGTCCGCAATACATCTCTGGCCCATGGTACACTCTCCTTTTAGTAAGCATATAACTGCCATGTTAGTATCGCACTTAAATGTGCGTACTTGATATTCTGTTCATTCACAGTATAATTATAGTTGTCTGGTAGGAAAAGTCAAGTGGCTCATTCCATCCAGCGAATGATGAAAGAATGAAAAAGGAGTCGATCATTATGAGAGCTGAACTGAAAGAGCATCAGGCCGTTGAAGCGGCTGCCATGAACTTTGTCAAAAGTGTGGCTGAGGGCAACAGTACACATGCTAAAAAGCTGTTCATCGACGAGGCGGTCCTGTTCGGTTACCTGGACGGTGAACTGGAGCATGGCTCCATTGAGCAGTTTTACCACAACGTGGACACTGTGCCCGGCGGGGAAAATTTCAAGGCCCGTGTGGATGTCCTCGACGTGGAGGAAACTTTGGCTGTTGTCCGTGTGTTGGAAGAAGGATGGGGCGGCCGGATCGACTTTACCGATATTCTGCTGCTGATGAAGATGGACGGCGAGTGGAAATGTGTGGCTAAAGCTTACAACCAGAATTCCAACACCATTCAAAAGAAATGATCCTATCTTCCTGATATCTCGATCCGGAGCGGGAAACAAAATTTCCGCTCCGGGTTTTACTTCATCAAATTGAAAGGAGATTCATTATGCGTGCGTCACTGAAAGAATACCAAGCTGTAGAGTTGGCAGCCTTAAAACGTCTAAAAGGTGTAATGAATGGGGACAGCACAATCGCAAAGGATGCCTTCAGTGAAGAGGCGATGGTATATGGCTGCTCTGGCGCCCAGTTTACCTGTGGCCCGATCCAAAACTTTTTTAATGATGTAGACCGCGTTGGTTCTCACCCGAGATTTGAAGCTCGTGTGGATGTTATTACCTTAGAAGAAACCATGGCAGTAGTTCGGGTCTTGGAGGAAAAATGGGGCGGTAATGCGGATTTCACCGACTATCTTCTGATGATGAAACTGAACGGAGAATGGAAATGTGTCGTACAGGTCTATAACCAGAGCTCCAATACCCTCCCCTATCAATCCTGAAAATAAAGACTGCTATCCTCATATACCAAACGGCCGGCTTCGCAGAAAAGCAAAGCCGGCCGCTCTATTTGATCCCATTATTGGATGGATTTTTCCAACTGAAATGTATCCCTGTTTATTATTCCCGGAAAAGGGGGCGCTTTATATAAATCACCAAGGAGCCACACACTTTACCTGGAATGACAGGTTGACGCTGGAACGGATGATAAAAGAGGGCTTCAAGAACCCAGAAATTGCAAAAGCTCTGGGGAAATGTGAACGTTCCATTTACTATGAAATCAACCGGGGGACTGTGCGAACAGCCGACAACAGACCTGGGAAAAGTTGAATGTTACTGCCCGGAAGTGGCAGAACGAAAATGCCGGGAATACCTGGCCGAAAAGGGGCGGCGGCATTATGCAGAGAAAAGCAAAAAACAGGTGCGGAAGTGGAACGTGGATAAACAACTATCCGCGAAAACTGCTGGGGTGAAAATCCGCCGCCGATCTGTTTGACGAAGAACGGCTGGTGGCTTGACCAGCGGAACTTGATACAAATGTTCTGAACGAGCAAAGTCTGCCCGTTTAGGTTTTTATGCGCTTTTGCCGTCAAATAGCATAAAACGGGCAGAGGGATTTTGTGTGCTGTGTCGATTATTCCAATTTACTGCAATTTATTCTTGACTTCTGTCTCCGACAGGTGCGGTCCCATGTCCTCCCGCTCTCCAATGCAGCTGCGCAGGCGGAACAGGTCCGCCATGACCAGCACAGCCATAATCAGAAGAAGCACCACCAGAAGGAATACGCCTCCCGTCAGCAGCTCCATCTGGCTCTCTGTCCGGATGAGGGGCCGTATGCCGCTCAGCAAATCGGCGGCAGTGCTCAGCACCAGCAGCCCTGTTCTGTGGCGGAGGATGCGCCGGTCCAAATTCCCCTCCGCCGGCTGATAGTTCGCCGCCAGGGCGGCCATGTCAGTGAGAAACTGGAAGTGGAAGTACAGCCCTGCCACAGTTACAATCAGCACGGCAAAGGGAACAATCCCGTTAATCTCCCTCCCTGTCCAGAGCAGGAGCCACTCCCCGAAGTACCACACCGCCAGCAGACCGCACAGAGGCCGCAGCAAAATCAGATCCCGCCGCTCTGACGACAGCCTGCTGATGGCGGACTGCAGCAGGAGAAAGCCCATGAACGTGGGCAAAAGGCTGATTTTCCCCCCATTGAAGTCCAGATAAAAATCAACGTGCATAAGAAAATATCCCCAGGCCGCCCGGGAAAGACCTGTGTACAGCTGATTGGGTTCAGTCAAGGCCAGCTCCTCCTTTCACGGGGTGCAGGGTCAGCTCCGCCGATTTCTCTCCGTTGACATAGAAGTCCACTGCATAGGCGCTGGGATGGGCAAAGGGGTCCTCTCCCACGGAGCTACCGCCCCCGCCCAGGAAAACCGGGCTCTCCCAGTTGACCCTCAGGGTGGCACTCGACCATGCGTCCCCCTGGTTGCTGCCCCCGGTCCAGTCTGTGGCGTCGGGATGGTCTTCAGGCGGGGACAAGGGCTCCAGCTCCGGCCGCCGGTCCTCCCCCCAGATCGGGCGGCTGGAGGCCCCCAGGCTGGTGTAATTTCTCTTGTCCTCCGGGCTGCCGGTGTACTCGGCCTCTAAATGCTGATAGTAATACGTGTTGAAGCTCCCGTTGGGCCGGGGCTCTGTGCTGAAGACCTGCCAGATGCCAAACAGATGGTTCCCCTCCTGCTCATAGCTGTCCACAGTGGAGCTGGTCTGCCGCCGCAGCCGGAGGAGGAAGTCTTCGGACCGGGCCTCATACTCCAAGGCGGGCAGCTCGTCGCAGCTGCTGGGCCAGTCCTTCCAGCCGTAGGCCTCTGTGGCCCAAAAGTCCTCCTGGGGGATCACCACCCAGCGCGCCCCCTCCTTCTCCGCCCGGAGGCGCTGGACGGCCAGCCAGATATAGTCGCTCCCCGTCCTGGGACGCCCCGGGGGATTGTTCAGCTTCAGCACCAGCAGACCCTCATAGGTGTTCTCGTCTATACGGGTCAGGTTGCGGAACTGATAGCCACTGGAGTTTTCCACGTTGTTCAGAATGCTTTCCGGCCCGCCGGCCCGCCAAAACTGCTGCTCCGCCGCCAGCCGGTTCTGCTCCGACATGGGAGCGCACATGGCCCGATAATCCCGCCGCCAGGTCATCACCGCCTTGGCGTAGGTGTCAATGGCCCCGGCATAGGTGGTACAGGGGGTGGTCCGGGCCCGGGCCATCTGTACAGGGACATTTACCGCACCCAGGCTTGGCGTCTCCGCCCTGGCCCCCACTATCAGGGGCACGGCCAGCACCAGCAGCACACACACTGACACCAGTCCCATCCCCGCCGGGTATTTTTTAAACCGGGCGATGGCCTCAATCCGTCGGCGGATGTTTTTGCCACCGTTGGCCATGGAGGAGGTACCAGGAGCCCGGGCGTATCTCTCATCGGCCATCTCCAGGAGGATGCGGCCGTAGTCCCGCCGGTCTTCCCCCTCCAACCGCTCCAGCACCCGCTGGTCGCACAGGGACTCCAGGTCGTTCCCCGCCCGGTCGGCACAGTACCACAGCAGGGGATTGCACCAGTGGAGACACCGGAAAAAACAGATCACCAGCCCCCAGGCCGCATCCCGGTATTTCAAATGGAGCAGCTCATGGAGGATCACCTTCTCGTCCGTTGCCCTTCTGGCGGGCAGAGCCAGCACAGGCCGGAGCACTCCGCAGACAAAGGCCGAGGGCAAGCCCTCCACCTCCACAGCAGGACAGGCCTTCAGGCCGTACTCCTCCGCCACCCCCCGGACCTGCCCGTTCTCTCGTCCCCTCTTCAGGAGCAGGCGCAGGCGGATATAGCTGACAATATACCGGACCAGAAGGAAGAGCACCCCCACGCAGTAGATGGCAAACAGCCACTCCTCCGCCGTCCGGGGCACCGCCGCGGCGGGGAGGGGCACAGGGGCGGTCACACGGGCCAGGGCCCCATATTCCCCGGTCAGCCCGGAGCGGAACAGCTCCACATAAAAGGGCCAGTTCAGCAGGGCATAGCGCCCTCCTCTCCCCGCCGGGAGGAGCAGGATCACAGCCAGCACCCCCCAGGCAGCAAACTGCCACCGCGGTGACAGCTTATCCCGAAGCATGGCCTTCACCACCAGCACCATCACTGCCGCACCCGAGGCCGTCAGGGTCTGGAGCAGAAAAGCCCAAATATCCGTCATCGGTCACACCTCCATTTCATCCAGAAGGCGGCGCAGCGCCTCCCGCTCCTGGGGCGATATGGGCTTTTCTCTCAAAAAGGCCGCCACCAGGTCCCCGGTAGAGCCCCGGTATACATTTTGGAGAAAGCTGTCCCGGGCCTGAGCCCGGCAGTCCTCCCGGCTCAGCGCCGCCCGGTACTTTCTGGGATAGCCCCCCTTGTCGATGGACACCAGCCCCTTGGCCTCCATGCGGGTGAGATAGGTGAGCACCGTGTTCCGGCTCCAGCCGGTCTCCTCATGCAGGGCTCCGGTCACCGCTCCAAGGGCAGCACCGCCCGTGTCCCACAGCACACCCAGCACCATCCACTCCCGCTCTGACAGCTTAACCATAGTATCGCCTCCTACAGGTGTAGTCTTATATACCATATTACACCCGTAGGAACTGGATGTCAAGAAAAAATGTCTCCCTCAGAGGGGGAGACATTCTGCCTCTGGAAAATATTCCTTCACAAAGTCCACAGCCTCCACCTGAAAGGTCCGGTCGTTGAGGGGCTCCAGGGGCCCCGCGGAGGTAGTGAAGTGAAAGGTCAGCTTGTAGGAGTACAGCGCCTGGCCATGGCGGCCATATTTCCGGTTGTCCCGCTCGCTGCCGTACTTGCCGTCTCCCAAAAGCGGGTGGCCGGCGGCGGCAAACTGGGCCCTGATCTGGTGGGTCCGGCCGGTAATCAAATCACATTCCACCAGAGACAGGCCGTTTTTCACCGCCAGAGTCCTGTACTCCGTGACCGCGGTCCTGGCCCCCGGCTCAGGGCGCTTCCGGACGTAGACCTGCTTTTTCACCTCGTCCTTGAAGAGATAGCCCTCCAGCCGCCCCTGGGGCGGAGACATACGGCCCTGTATCACACACAGGTAGAGCTTGGTCAGCTCCCGATCCTTGATCTTCTGGTTCATCGCCCGCAGACCCTCCACAGTTTTGGCGGCGATGACGATTCCTCCGGTATTCCGGTCAATGCGGTTACACAGGGCGGGGGCAAAGGAGTTCTCCCAGTAGGGGGACCACTCCTTCTTCTGATACAGATAGGCCTGGATGTGGGTGAGGAGGGTGTTCACCCGCTCGTTTTCGTCCGGATGGACCACCAGACCGGGGCGCTTGTCCACCAGCAGGATGTGCTCATCCTCATAAAGGATGTCCAGCTTGGGCTGGTAGAGGGAGAGAAAGGCGTTTTCCTGGGTGGGCTTATCGAAAAACTCGTCGTTTACATACAGCTGGAGCACATCCCCCATGCTCAGACGCACGTCCCGCCTGCTCCCCTTGCCGTTTACCTTCACCCGCTTGAGGCGGATGTACTTCTGGGCCAGCGGGGCGGGCAGCAGGGGCAGGGTTTTGGCCAGCCAGCGGTCCAGCCGCTGCCCGGCGTCGTTTTTTCCGATGGTGAATTCTTTCATGGGCACCTCCAAAGGCCCCGTGTCCCAGGGGCCCTTCCCTCATTTAAAAATATTTCACCATATTCCGCCCCCGGTGTCAATAAATTTTATGGAGAAATTTATGAAAAGCATTTGACATTTGGGACAAAATTCTTTATAATATCCTGCGTACCATTCTGCGAGTATGGGGTCTGACCCCGGGGAGGAATACCATGCGCCTGGATTTGCGCGAGATTATCCACGTTCCGGACGCAAGCAAAGCGTTTCAGTTTCAGCTGGACCTTTCGGAGCAGGACTTCTACGGGAGCCGGCCCATTGTTCATCCTGTCCAGGCCGAGGGCCGCGTGACCAACCACGCCGGCGCTCTTGTGCTGGAGGGGACAGCCCGGTCTGTTTTGGAGTTGCAATGCGACCGCTGCGGGAAGGAATTTTCCCGGGAAAAGACCGTCGGGCTGAACAGCCTGGTTGCCCAGGAACTGGAGGACGAGGAAAACGATGACATCCTCCTTCTGGACGGCACCCAGCTGGACTTGGACGAGGCGGTGAGCACCTCCTTTATCCTCGCGATGGATACCAAAAACCTTTGCTCAGACGACTGCAAAGGGCTGTGCGCCAAGTGCGGA
>JAAVYL010000085.1 GCA_022791075.1 Lawsonibacter sp.
ATATTGCGGCACTTACATTGCTGAAATCATGGACGACGAAACAGAAGGCCTTGTGTGGGCGGTTTTGTCAAAATGGAAAGGAATTTATCATTTTTCAGCGTGCAGCGACAGCCTGGAGGCCATCATACAGGGGCTGTAAATCAGATATTCACAGGGAGGGAAGGTAGTTGGAAACCGCTGTGCTCTACAAAATGATCGACGAGATCGACTGGTCCCAATACGAGACCGCCTATGGGAACGCCGCCCAAGATATCCCCCACTTTCAGGTGGAAAAGATCCCCAGCGTACCCAGTTCCCTGTGGGCGCTGTTCTCCGGAGACCGGGAGAGGGCAATGAGGGCCGCCGGCGACCTGTGGGCGGGCCTGTGCCACCAGCACGCCTATGTATCCTCCGCCGCCCTGCCCGCCTGCGACTTCCTGATACTCGCCCTGCAGGAGGCGGACGATAAACTGAAGGTGGAGCTGCTGGATATTTTCCTGGGCTTTGCCGCCTGTACCGGGAGAAGCGCGGAGACGGATTGGGAGAAGCAGCTGCGGGACAAGCTGACCAGCCACCTGCCGGTGTTTGCCGGGCTTGTGTCCTCGGGAAATGAGGATATCGCCTGTTTTTCGGAAAGGATTCTGGAAGAACTTACAAAAGAAATGGAGTGATGGAAGGATGGAAGAACAGCTTTCGCGCCCCTACTATCAGGACACAGGCAGGCGGCCCTATCTGTACTACGCAGTAATTGGTATAGACGGAGAGGCGGAGCTGGAGATTTCCCGCTCCCGGCACCGTGTGGACGAGGTGCCCGCCGGGCTGGTGGTCAGCGCCTTCCGCCGCTCGGAGCACGCCGCTGAGATGGACCAGCTGCTGGGCGGCGTTCTGGGCCAGGTGCTGGAGCGCCAGGACAAAGCCCTGTATGAGAAAGCAATGGCTGGGAAGAACTGGCTGATCCTCCAGGGGAGCGTCCAGAAGGACGACACCCTGGACTATCTGCGCAACGCCGTGGGCATCGTCCAGGCGGCGCTGGATATGGGGGCGGACGCGGTGCTGGACCTGCTGGCTCTGCGGCTCATCCCGCCCCAGGGGTGGAACGGACCCTTTGCGTCCCCCTTCTCTCCCTGGGAGCATGTGGCATTCCTGTGGAGTCCCATGGAGGACGGCAGCTTCTGGCTCCACACCCGGGGTATGCTGAAATTCGGCCGTCCGGACATCGGGCTGGAGGGGGTGCCCCAGTCGGAGCAGGGCCGGGCGATGGATATTTTCAGGCAGATGGTCTTCTATGGAGCCCAGGGAGCGGTGTTTACCGAAAACACGAAGCTGCATATCAGCAGGCATACGGCCTGTATGCTCCACCCGGAGCTGACCGGACAGATGGACGACCCGGACTACAACAACGAGCACTACCGGATGGCCTGGGCGGACTGCGAGTTTGAGGACGTGTAGGGGCGGATATCATCCGCCCGCTTGTGGCATTACGTTGTGCAGGGCAAGGGCTCTGCCCTTGCTTTTTTACAGAGGCGGCAATCTGACCAGGCAAGGGCAGCGGTCCAGACCGGCCTCTCTTGGCCCTGCGGGCCAGTTCACCTTCAGTCCCTGCCCTGCATGACGAACCAGAGAACAAACAATAATATTAGGAGGAAACCACCATGCTACTGAATTTTGACCAGATCGAGGAGAAGGTCATCCCCAAAATGCGGGGCGGCGAGGGGGAGCTGATCGCCCGGATGTTTGTCAACGAGGACACCAAGATCATGCGCAGCCGTCTCACTCCCGGCAGCACCATCGGCCTGCACACCCATGAGACCGACAGCGAGATGATCCTCATCCTCTCCGGCGTGGGCAAGGTGCTGTGCGACGGAGTATATGAGCCTCTGTCCGCCGGTTCGGTCCACTACTGCCCCAAGGGCCACGAGCACAGCCTTATAAACGACGGAGACGAGGACCTGGTCATCCTGGCCATGATCCCCAGCCACGGCGCATGAGAGTCTCCTTCCATACCCTGGGCTGCAAGGTAAACCAGTATGAGACCCAGGCTCTGGAGCAGCTGTTTGCCGCCCGGGGCCATATGCTGGTCCCTTTCGAGGGGGAGGCGGACGTATACATCATCAACTCCTGCACCGTCACAGCGGTGAGCGACAAAAAATCCCGGCAGGCGGTGCGGCAGGTCCGGAAACGGGCCCCGAACGCAGTGGTGGCCCTGTGCGGCTGCTATCCCCAGACCCACCCCGGGGACGTGGAGGGCCTGCCTGTGGATATCGTGGCGGGCACCGGAGACCGTGTCAAATTTGTGGAGCTGGCGGAGCAGGTCTGGATGGAGCGCCAGCCCATTACCGCGCTGGACAACGCCCTGAAGCGCCGGATTTTCGAGCCCCTCCCCGCAGGGGGGCTGGAGGGCCGCACCCGGGCTATGCTGAAGGTGGAGGACGGCTGCGTCAACTTCTGCACCTACTGCATCATCCCCTATGCCCGGGGTCCGGTCCGCTCCCTTCCGCTGGCGGATGCCGCCGCTCAGGCGGCCGGGCTGGCGGCAGAGGGCTATAAGGAGCTGGTTCTCACCGGCATCGAAATCTCCTCCTGGGGTCATGACCTGCGGGACGGGACCTCCCTCATCGACCTGGTGGAGGCCGTCTGCGCCGCTGCGCCGGACTGCCGGGTCCGGCTGGGCTCCCTGGAGCCCAGAACCATCACGGAGGAGTTCTGCCAACGGGCGGCCAAACTGGACAACCTGTGCCCCCACTTCCACCTGTCCATGCAGTCGGGTTGCGACGCCACCCTGAAACGGATGAACCGGAAGTATGACACCGCCCGGTTTTTCGAGAGTGTGGGCTTGCTGTGGAAGCACTTCCAGAACCCGGTCCCCGCCATCACCACGGACATGATCGTGGGCTTCCCCGGGGAGACCGACGAGGAATTTGAAGAGTCCCTGGACTTTATCCATCGGTGCGCCTTTGCCGCCATGCACATCTTCCCCTACTCCCGCCGCCCCGGCACCCCGGCGGCCTCCATGCCCGGCCAGGTGCCAAAGGCCGTCAAGGAGGAGCGGGCCCGGCGGGCCGCCGAGGCGGCGGCCCGGATGGAGCGGCGCTACCTGGAGCAGTGGGACAAGGTAGAGGTTCTCTTCGAGGAGGAGCGGGACGGCCTTTGGCGGGGCCATACCACCCGGTACAGCGAGGTGCGGGTCAGGAGCGGTGAAAACCTTCACAACCAGCTGCGGAGGGTTCAGGTTACCGGCGTGGGGGAAGGATATCTGGAGGGAGAAATAATTTTGGAAAAACAGTAGCGTTCCCCCGAGAAAAGTGGTATAATAACCCGGAAATTCTTGAACCGACGAGAGGAGTCCTGCTCCATGGAAAACTACAGCGCCAACCCCGGAAAGAATCTGGTCCGGGCTGTGAACGGCATTGATTATCTGCGCATCCCCGTTAAAACCCACCTGATTACCAAGGACGATGATATGGCGGATGTGGTGAAGAAGTATCCCAAGGACCTGATGCAGTCTGGTGATATCCTGTTTATCTCAGAAAAGGCGGTGGCCTGCACCCAGAGCCGCGCCATCCCTATGGAGGACATCAAGCCCCGGAAGCTGGCCGTCACCCTGAGCCGTCACGTCACCAAGACCCCTGTAGGCATTGGCCTGGGTATCCCGGAGACCATGGAGATGGCCCTGCGGGAATGCGGCACCCCCCGCATTCTCTTTGCTGCCTTCTGCTCTGTGATCGGAAAGATATTCGGCAAACGGGGCTGGTTCTATACCGTGGCCGGCCCCAAGGCCCGGGGGATCGACGGCCCCTGTGACTGCACCATCCCCCCCTATGACAACTATGTGGTCCTGATTCCCGATGACCCTATGGGCACGGCCAAGCGTCTGGCTCAGGCGCTTGGCTATCCCGTGGCCATTGTAGACATCAACGACCTGGGGGCCAATATTCTGGGCTTTTCAGAGAAGGAGCCCTCCCTGGAGTGGTTGGCTGAGGCCCTGGGGGACAACCCCCTGGGCCAGAGCCGGGAGTGTACTCCCATGGGCATCCTGCGCAAGGCGTAGCAAAAAAGCACCAGCTTTCATCGAAAGCCGGTGCTTTTTCACTTTCTCGAGGTGTCCGCTCATACTTCCTCCTCCCTGGGGTCAGGCAGTTCGATAAAGGTGGGGGTGTGGCCGGTGGATTCCACAAACCTCAGCAGGTCCTCCCGCTTGAGCCGAAGGGTGGAGGTGGAGATGCCCGGGTGGCCGCTGATGAACTCGTCGTCCATCAGATCTTTGTCGATGACCAGCTGGACGCGGCGGTCCGTGTCAAACAGCAGCTCCAGGGCGGAGACGGAGCCGGGGACGGTTTGAAGATAGTTTTGCATATGCCCGCCGTCCGCGAAGGACAGCCGGGAGCAGCCCAGCTGGGCGGAGAGAAATTTCGTCTTGAAGGGCTTTTCCCCGGGCATCATCAGCAGATAGAAATCCGTCTGCTGCCGGTTGCAGAGAAACAGGTTCTTGCAGATCTTGGCGCCCAGCACCTTCTCCACCTCATGGCAAATCTCGATGGTGTCGGCGTGGTCGTGGTCCACCCGGACATAGGGAATATTCAGTTCCTCCAGCCGGTCATAGACCGCCAGCTCCTGGGGAATCCGTTCGTCTGTGGGGCGGCTGGTGTATTGGGTCGGGTCAATATACATGTGTCTGCCCCCCTATGCCCGGCTGAAGCCAAACAGGCGCTGGGCGTTGCCGCCCAGGATGGCATCCTTTTCCTCCTGGGTCAGGGGCAGCTCCTGGACCAGGCGGATCCCCACACCTTGATCCTGCCAAGGGCTGTCCGATCCATAGAGGATGCGGTGAGCGCCGAATTTGCGGGTCATGCGGACAAATTGAGTGACCTCCATCAGGGGCAGGTCAGAGGGGCCGTAGTAGCCGTCTCCAGTGGGGGTGATGCGTCCCAGGGCAAAGGAGGTGTCCAAACAGACCTGAGTATCCCACAGCAGTGCCTCCACTCGGTCCCACTCCCGCCAGCCCCCCATGTGGGCCAGAATCATCTGAACCGGTCCCACCTGCTTCAGGGCGTTAAGGGTCATCTCCGGGGTGCAGTTGTCCCGGGTAGGGAAGCCGATGTCCCGCCCCGCGTGAGTCAGAACCAACAGGCCAAGCTCGCCGCAGCGGTCCAGAATGCGCAGATACCGGGGATCGTCCAGGTTCACCCCCTGATAGATGGGGTGGAGCTTGACCCCCTTCAGCCCCAGGGAGGCCACCCGGGCCAGCTCCTCCCTCCAGCCGTCGAAATCCGGGTGCATACAGCCCAGGGACCACAGCCCTGTCTCCGGCCCCAGGTCATTGATTTGGGCGGAGGCGTCGTTGACGTGGACCACCTGCCGGGCGCTGGTGGCCACAGGGAGAATGAGGCTGCCCTCAATCCCCGCCTTGGCCATGGAAGCGCGCAGACCGGCCTCGCTGCCGTCGGAGAAGGTCGCGGTGTGACACATGGACTGGAGCTTCTCCAGAGTGGCATGGGCAATTTTTTCCGGAAATGTATGGGTGTGGATGTCGAAAATCATGGAAAGCAGCTTCCTTTCTCTCTATGAAAAAATGTATAACAATGCCAAAGCCTGTGGTATCCCTAAGCATATCACAGGTTTTGGCATTTTAAAAGAGGAAGAGGGGGATTTTATGGTCTTAAGGGAGCTGCTGGTCCCCGAGGGCCTGGGTCTGCCGGACGGTGACCCTTCGCTCGTAGCAGGCAAAGGCGCTGTCCACCAGCTCCTTGTCCGGCTTAGCTGTGAACAGGGAGACAACAGGGACGATCACCAGCCCGGCAATCATACAGAAGGCGCCGCAGTTGATGGGGGAGACCAGAAGGGCTGGAAAATATGCCTTCAAAGGGGAGATATCGGCCAGCATCACCGCAGTGGAAAAGATAAAGCTGCTCCAGCAGGCGATTTTGGTAGCGCCTCTCCAATACAGACCGTAGAGGAATGGGGCCAGGAAAGCCCCGGCCAGAGCACCCCAGCTGACCCCCATAAGCTGGGCGATAAAGGTGATGCTGGAGCGGTATTGAATGATAGCCAGTACCACAGAGACGGCGATAAATACCACAATGAGGCACCGCATAACAAAGACCTGCTTTTTCTGGCTCATGTTTTTGATAACGTGGTCCTTCAGAAGGTCCAGGGTGAGGGTGGAGCTGGAGGTGAGTACCAGGGAACTGAGGGTGGACATGGAGGCGGAAAGCACCAGAATGACCACCACAGCCAGCAGAATATCGGGCAGGCCGGAGAGCATGGCAGGGATCACCGCATCAAAGCCGCCCACAGGGGCGCCGGACTCTGTCACGCCCACCACGTCGGAAAACAGCCGCCCAAAGCCGCCAAGGAAGTAACAGCCCCCGGCCACCACGACAGCGAAGAGGGTGGAAATTACGGTGCCAGTGTCGATAGATTTCTCACTCTTGATGGCGTAGAACTTCTGAACCATCTGCGGAAGCCCCCAGGTGCCCAGGGAGGTGAGAATCACCACCCCCAGCAGGTTGATGGGGTCGGGGCCGAAGAAGGAGGCGAAAACGCCGGGGGCGCCGGCCACTGGGCCGCCGGCAGTGCTGTTGGGCACCTTAGCCAAGGCCTCCAGCGCCGCCATGAAGCCGCCCTGGCTGTTCAGCACCGCCAGTATCACGGCGCAGATGCCGAAGATCATAATGATTCCCTGGATAAAGTCGTTGATGGCAGTGGCCATATAGCCTCCGGCGATGACGTATACGCCGGTGAGAACGGCCATAACCACTACGCAGACCGAGTAGTCAATGTTGAAGGCCATGCCAAACAGCCGGGACAAGCCGTTATACAGGCTGGCGGTGTATGGAATCAGAAAGATAAAGATGATCACCGAGGCCGCAATTTTCAGGGACTGGGAGCCGAACCGCCTGCCGAAGAACTCCGGCATGGTGGCGCTGTCCAGGTGCTGGGTCATAATACGGGTGCGGCGGCCCAGTACTGCCCAGGCCAGCAGCGAGCCCAGAATGGCGTTTCCGATGCCCGCCCAGGTGGCGGCAATGCCGTACTTCCAGCCGAACTGACCGGCGTAGCCCACAAAGACCACGGCGGAAAAGTAGGAGGTGCCATAGGCAAAGGCGGTGAGCCAAGGCCCCACAGACCGTCCCCCCAGGACGAAGCCGTTGACATCAGTGGCGTTTTTCCGGCAGTACAGGCCTATGCCCACCATCACGCCGAAAAACACCAGCAGCATGATCATTTTAATTGCCATAAAACCAGTCCTCTCTGTTGCTTTGATGCTTTGTACCGTTGAAGTGTAACGCAAAAAAGCGGTAAAGTCAAGAGGAAATTAAAATTTCAGGCGGTGTATGTTCTCATTCCCTGTCTCCCTGCCCTCCCAATCTCCCGGGGCTCCCTTACGGACTGAGGCCGCCCGGACAGGCGGCCTCAGGGTATTTTATCCGAACGCCTGGTCCAGGGCGGCATGGAGGAAGCTGGAATTATCCCGCAGGACGCCGCGCCAATCCCTCTGGCCGGTATACCAGAACTCGCCCACAAACATCCGCACCCCCAGCCGCGCGGCGCACTGTGTTACCGCGGGGAAGTTGACGTGTCCCTCACCGAAGGGAACCTCCCGGAATATGCCGGGCCGGCTTTCCTTTAAGTGGACGGCGGCCAGATGGCCGCGCCCCTTCTCCAAATCGCTGCAAACGGAATGTCCGTATGTCAGGGCGGCATTTGTCAAGTTTCCAACGTCCGGATAAACCTGAAGATAGGGGGATTTAAGCCGCTCCACCCAGCCCATAGCCTTTTCCACTGTGTTCATGAAATCCGTCTCCATGGTCTCAAAGCCCAGCAGGACGCTCCGGCTGGCTGCATAGTCCACGGCCTCTCTCAGCCCCTGGGCGAAGTGCTCCACCGTTTCAGGACCTGAGTCCTGATAATATACATCATAGCCAGCCAGCTGAATCAGCCGGACCCCCAGTGCAGCCGCCAGGTCCACAGCTCCGCGCAGCACCTCCTGGCTGCGCCGGCGGGCGGCGGGGTCCCGGTCCCCCAAGGGGAACCGCCTCTGCCCGGACAGGCAGATGGAGCGGATGGGCAGCCCGGTCTGACGCATGGCCAGCCACAGGCTCTGTATCTCCTGCTCCCCCCATTCCAGGCGGGCCAGCTTTTCATCCGATTCGTCAATCGACAGCTCCAGGTAATCAAAGCCGGCCTTTTCAGCCTCCCGAAGCTTTTCCGGCAGAGACAGGCTGTCTGGCATACCCTTCTCATAGAGTCCAAGCTTATATGGCCGCATCACTCAACCTCCTGTATAGTAAACAGCGCCCCCTCATGGCTCTCCCGGTTGGCTGTCAGAATTACGTCCCGGCCCTGTTCGGACAGAACGGCTACGTTGCTGGGGCCGAACCCCGCTTCAATGATCTGGGGCTTCAGCAGGCCGTCAGAGAAACCGATCCGAAAAAACTCCCGGTCTCCTCCCCGGCAGCCGGCCAAAAAGGCCGGCCGGCCCCCCAGGGTACCGCCCCAGACCGCATGGAGAAAGGGAAGCGGCTTTGGATAGCGGTACATCTCCACATATTCGCTGCCGGCTGTGTGGTAGATGGAAAAGGTGTCTCCGTGGAAGGGGGCAATGACGGCCAGCTCCTCCTGGCCGTCCCCGTCAATATCGCACACCGCTACGTCGGAGGCCGGAGTGTCCAAAAGCTGACGAACCTCCCACAGACCGCTGGAGGCAGGGGGCGGCGTAATCTGAAAGACCCCCTGGTCACAGGCGGTGTAGGCCTGGGTATACCCGGTTCTGCGGACCCGGCAGTAGCCGTGGTTGCGGAACATCCCTCCGGCAATGGTCTCCAGGTGATCCGGAGGGGCAAAGCCGGGGGACAGCGGGGCGGCTGTCAGCGTGCCGGGTACATCCCATTGGGCGCGCTCCTCGCGGGTGTCGGAAAGGATACAGCCCAAAAAGTAGAAAACTCCGCCGCGCTCCAGAATATCAAAGCGGTGTACATAAGGCAGCTCCAGCCAGGGCTCCACCTGCCAGCGGCCCAGCCGGCGGGACACCCTTACAATGCGGGCGCGGGCTGCGGAGAAGCCGGGCAGGAAGTTTTGAGAGGCCAGAAATTCCCCATCCCGACCGGGGAGGGGGACAATGGACATGGTGCCTCCCGGACCCTCCCATACCACCTCCCACTCCCCTGTCTCTGCGTCTATGGCGTAGCAGGGCCCCGAGTCGTCAGTGGCAAAGATGTATTTGGTGCGTCCCTCCGTTTTTACGGCTCCCACCGCATAGCAGAAGGGCAGGTGACACAGGTGCTCTTTGGTCAAGCGCATATCAGCTTCCTCCATCCGCCATCTGCTGGGACAGACGCTCCCACACAGGGAGCAGCGCCCTCTCCAGCTCTTGATAGTTTTCAAATTTCCTCTGATATACCGGAACCCGGCTGGGGTCCGGCTGGACTGCGCCATCCATCCGAACCATCTCCCGGGCGGCGGCGGTGTAATCCGGAAAGAAGCCCACTGCCACTGCCGCCGCCATAGCGCAGCCCAGGGCGCCCAGCTCCTGAACGCCCTGGACCCGTTCAATGGGAGCGTTGAGCACATCGGCAAAGATCTGGGTCCAGACAGGGGAATTGGCCGCCCCTCCAGCCATCCGAACCGGGGGGTGGGCCGCGCCTTCCGGCCAGAGACGCTGAATATGTACTCTGTGGGAGAAGGCCACCCCTTCAAACACAGCCCGCAGCAGATGGGCGCTGGTGTGGGCGCTGGTCAGGCCGGCAAAGGTGCCCCGGGCAAAATCGTGGGAGTTGGAGCCATAGAGGAAGGGGAGAAAGTACACCGGACAGTCCTGGGGCGGGAGGGAGTCCACCTGTTCTCCCGCCAGACTGTAGAGGGACTGGCCGGGGGCGGGCTCCAGGCCGCCGGACAGACGCTGCAAAACCCACTCCAGATTGCCGGCGCTGGTGGGGCTGCACTCCTCCAGCAGGTAATAGCCCGGAATGGCGTAGAGCGACCGCATGGCCACGGGCCGCTCCAGGCAGGGCTCCCGGGAGATGGTCTCATTGATGCTCCAAGTCCCGGTAATGGTGCAGATCCGGTCCGGAGCGGTGATGTCCATCGCAATGGCGCAGGCGTCGATGTCAAACATTCCGCCTGCCACAGGGGTGCCCTCAAGCAGGCCGGTGAGGCGGGCCGCCTGGGCGGTCACCCCTCCGCACAGATCGGAGGAGCGGCACAGCGGAGGAAGCTTTTCCAAAACCTCTCCAATTCCCAGCGCGCGCAGCATCGCCGGGTCCACCCGGCCGCCGCGCACGTCCATCAGTCCGGAACCGGAGAGATCGGTCTCCTCACTGCCCGCCTGGCCGGTCAGGCGGAAGCGGATGTAGTCCTTGGCGGAGAAAACCCATTGAATATTGTCATAGACCTCCGGCTGGTGTTCCTTCATCCAGGCCAGGAGGGCGGCCTGCTGGCCCGGCAGCAGCTCCTGGCACAGCTGGGGATAGAGGGCCGCGTGCAGGCCGCTGTCCCGCCAGCGCCGGGGATAGGCCCGGGCGCGCAGGTCTGTTGAGGCGATGGCATGGCCCGCCGGGCCGCCGTGCCTGCCCCAGGGGTAGAGCCCCTTTCCGTGGCCGCATACCGCCACGCCTGCTATCCGGGCGGGAGCAATGCCGCTGTCCCGGAGTACGTCCCGGATGCAGGCACAGTTCTGAGTCCAGAGGATCTCCATGTCTCGCTCCTGCCAGTCGGGCCTGGGGATGAGAACCTGGGTTTTCCGGGAAGCCACGGCAAGCTCACGGCCATGCCCGTCGAAAATTGCAACCTTGACTGCGGTTCCGCCGTTGTCTACCCCTAAAAAATAGTGTGCCATGGGCGTCACTCCTCTCTGGGCCGGGCCGCCTCAGCCCAGGAAATTCTGATATTCCGGATTCAGAATGTGGGGGGACTGCCGCCCGCTGAAGAAGTCGTCGGCGATGTCAATGGCCATCTTGTAGGTGTTCCACAGAGACTCCACCGTCTGACTGGAGAAATGGGGGCTGAGAATCAGATTATCCAGCTCCAGCAGTCTGGAGGAGACGGGCAGCGGCTCCTGTGCGAACACATCCAGGCCCGCGCCGCAGATCCGGCGGGCCTTCAGGGCGTCATACAGGGCGTCCTCGTCAATGAGATTGCCCCGGGCCGTATTCACGATGACAGCTGAGGGCTTCATCTGGGCCAGCCGTCTGGCGTCTACAATGTGGTGGGTGTCTGCACAGTAGGGGACGTGAATGCTGATGGCGTCGGACTGCTGGAAGAGCTCATCCAGGTCTACCAGCTCCACCCCCATCTCCCTGGCGCACTCCTGATTGGGGAAGGGATCGTAGGCCAGCACCCGGCAGCCCAGGCCCCGGGCCAGCCGGGCCAGGATGCGGCCAATGGCGCCAAAGCCCACAATGCCGACGGTGTTTCCGGCCGTTTCGTGGGCTACGCTTCGCTCCCACACGCCGGTTTCAATGCAGTGGATGCGGTTGGGGCGCAGGCCGCGGCGGGCGGCCAGGATAAGGGTGAGGGCCATTTCGGCCACGCCGCTGGCATTGGCGGCCGTGGTCCGGGCCACGGCAATGCCGTGACGGCTGGCGGCAGGGAGGTCCACCTTGTCAAAGCCCACGCCAAAGCGGACCAGGAGAGAGGTATGCCCCTGAATCTCCTTGAAAATTTCCTCTCCATAGGGCTCCACATCAATGATGCCCGCGTCCGCATTTTTCAGCTCCTCAATCGCCTGCTCAGGAGAAAAGACAGGCATGGGGGCCCATCTGTAGTTATAGCCGAGATCGCGGGCGTATTGACCCGCCCGCTGGTTCAGCTGGTCGAAGGTCTGGGAGGGGGCAGCAAAGAACGATACAATTTTTTTCATGGCACTTATCCTCTCTCAATTAAAAAGTCTTGGGAAATGTATTAGACAGCGGCGGACTGCCGCAGATCCAAAGAAAAATAGGGGGCTGGTGCATTGACAAAATGGAGAATTTCATAGATACTATATAAATAAGAAGTTATTTGGAGGTACGCAGATGGCGAGGAAAAAGGGACCCCAGGCGCAGCAGGCCTATGAATACATCAAAAGCAAAATATTGAGCTTTGAGCTGGCGCCCGGTATGCCGGTGTCAGACCATTCCCTGGAGCAGGAGCTGGATATGAGCCGGTCCCCCATCCGGGAGGCCATCCTGCTGCTGACCTCCAACGGCCTTCTGGAGTCCACCCCGACCGGAGCCCGGGTGGCCTCCATGACGCCGGAGGACATTGTGGAGATCTGTCAGGTGCGCAAGGCCATCGAGGTGGCCGCCATCAGCATCACTATGGACCGGGGAGGGATGACCCAGGAACAGAAGGACAGCCTGATGGATATTTACCGGAACATGCAGGAGAACAGAGACCCGGCCCAAAATTACCACTATGACGACCTGTTCCACAATGCGATTGTGGAGGCCTCGGGCAACCGGCGTCTGATCGAAATATCAGACAAGATGCGCCTTCAGATTTCCCGGGCCCGCTGGCTCAACTTTGTTCTGCCCAACCGGATGGAGGACGCAGGACAGGAGCACGGGCGTATTCTCGACGCACTGCTCGCCGGAGACCGGCAGGCCTGCATAGAGAGCATGGAGCTGCATCTGAACAACAGCGAGCAGAATTTTAAAAAGGTGCTGAACAGCTTGCAGTATGGGCCTCAGTTTACGCTGGCCATGTCTTATATCTCCAACCAGGGCAAGCAGAATCAGGAGGATGGTTTGGATTGAGAATAAAAAACTATTTTGAATACAATTAAGTATACTACCAACCCGGTATCATTTCAAGGGAAAATCCAAGGTCAAAATAGCCAAACCCATGTAGAATGTGATTTTTGCCGCAAAAGCAGGCATGTGAGGCCCCTTTCACCGGGCTGAGGAGAGATTTTTCAGAAGAAAAGCAGCAAAACGAGTGAAAAAACGGCGTGTGCAGCAGACAAGTGACGCTGCACGCGCCGTTTTTCTTTTTTAGATTTAACCAATATTGGGTTTTCCATACAAAAACTTCTCTGTATTGAACAAAGGGAATAAAATGAGCAAAAATCAGTTGACAAGCCGGGTTAAAATATAGTAATCTTGTTGTATCGTAAATTGTATTTAATTATGAATACATATTGGAAGAGCGATGCAGAGCCTGCGTGTGGGAACCCTGCATAGAAAGGAAGGTTTTGTCCATGTACGACGTGATCAAGCGGTATGACTCGGTCAGCGACGAGCTGATTCAGGCCTTCGCCAAAACCAGCGAGAGCGCCTCGGTCAATGAGTGTCTGCCCAGGAACGGCGCGCTGACCCACGACTTTCGCCCGGTCTGGCCCGGCACCCGGGCAGTGGGCCGCGCCTTTACCGTGGAGGCCCGCCCCGGTGATAATCTGATTCTGCAAAAGGCCCTGACGATGCTCAAGCCGCTGGACTTTGTAATTGTGACCTGTGACGGCTTCCAGGAGGCCGGCGGCATGTGGGGCGGGATTATGAGCAACGCCGCTCAGGTCCAGGGGGCTGTGGGTCTGGTGATGGACGGCTGCGTCCGGGACACCATGATGATGCAGCGTATTGGGTTCCCTGTGTGGTCCCGGGGGATCAGCGTGAAGCGCAGCACAAAAAAGACGCCGGGCCTCATTAACCACCCCATCATGATTGGCGGCGTGAGGGTCAACCCCGGAGACCTGGTGGTGGCGGACAACGACGCCGTTGTGGTGGTCCCCTGGCAGTTGGCCGGCGAGGTTTTGAAAAAGGTGGAGGAACGGGAGAAGAGCGAGGCGGAGACCCTCAGGCATGTACGTGAGGATGGCTCCTACCTCTTTGCCCGCTACGGGTTTGATAAGGCCTATGCGGCCTTGGGCCTGACTGAGGAGCCCTGAAAGGAAGTGTCAACATGCTTCAAGCAAGCAAGGTGAAACAAAAGCTGAGAGGCGGCCAGCCGGTTATCCGCGGCTTTCTCCGCTTCCCGGACCCGGGCACGGCGGAGATTATGGCCCTGGCCGGTGTGGAGCTCATTATCCTGGACCAGGAGCACTACCCCTTCAACAGCCAGGAGATTGAGAAGGTGGTCCGCGCCGCCCAGATTTACGGCGCCGAGTGCATGGTCCGGGTGCCCAACTCCGAGCCCGCCCGTGTCGCTCAGGTCATGGAGTCCGGCGCCATTGGCGTGGTGGTCCCCCACGTCGAGAGCCGTGCGCAGGCCATGGAGGTGGTCAATGCGGTGAAGTATGCCCCTGTCGGGACCCGGGGCTTCTGCCCCATCACCCGGGCCGCCGCCTACGGGATGCGGCTGTCCCCGGAGGAGTACGCTCAATTTGCCAATGAGCAGACCTGTATCATTTTAATGGCCGAAACCAGGAGGGGGCTGGAGGCGCTGGACGAGATCCTCACCATTCCCCAGGTGGACGGCATCTCCATCGGTCCCTCCGATGTATCTGCGTCCTACGGCTATCCCGGCCATCCGGAGCACCCGGAGGTCAGAGCCGCCATTGAGGAGGGGCAGAAAAAGGTTGCCGCCTCCGGTAAGGCCCTGTGTGTCCAGGCCTATGACGGCGCCGCCGCCCGCAGGGGTTGTGCCCTGGGGGCCCGGATATTCACCGTGGGTTCTGATGTGCAGGTGCTCACCCAGGGCTTTCAGGCGCTGGTTCAGTCCATGCGTCAGGCCGAGCGGGAATTTGAAGAGAAGGGGGCGGGTCAGCCATGAAATATGCCAATCCGGTACGCCAAAAGCTTGAGGAGGGCGGGCTGATTCTGTGCGCCATGCTGCGCCTGCCCAACCCTTCCGCTGCGGAGATTATGGCCATGAGCGGCATCGACATGATCTGCATTGACAATGAGCACTATCCATTTTCCGTGGAAACTGTGGAGCGCATCGCCCGGGCCGCTCAGACTCACGGGGCCGGCGTATTCATCCGGGTTCCCAACGACGAGCCTGCACGCATCGCCCAGATGCTGGACTGCGGCCTGCAGGGCATCAAGATTCCCCATGTGGAGACCGGGGAACAGGCCCGGGCCATTGTGAACGCAGTGAAGTATGCCCCTGCGGGGCGGCGGGGCTTCTGTCCTATCACCCGGGCCGCCGCCTATGGCCTGGACCTGCCCCCCGCGGAATATACAGAAGACGCCAACCGGGACACGGTGATTGCCATCATGGTGGAGACCAAAGCCGGGCTGGAAAACCTGGACGATATCCTTGCCGTCCCCGGCATTGATATTATCGCCATCGGGCCCTCTGATGTGGCTGCATCTTACGGCCTGCCCGGCCAGGTTGACCACCCGGAGGTCAGGGCCGCCATTGAGGAGGGCCAGCGTAAAATCATCGCCTCGGGCAAGACGCTGTGCTCCCTGGCCAAGAACGGGGAGGACGTAAAGCGTTCTCTGGCCTCCGGGGTGCGGATGGTCCAGGTGGGCTCTGACCTCCAGATGCTCACCGGCGGCTTCTCCGCCCTGATCCGGGAGGTTCAGGAGGGTATTTTCGACAATCAGAAGTGAGGAGTGTTGAACATGATTGGACAGACAAATATTCGGGAGCGGCTGCGGAATAATGATGTTGTCATCTCCGCCATGCTTCGCTTTCCCAGCCCCGCGGCCATGGAGATCATGGCGCTGGCCGGTGTTGACCTGGTTATCATCGACAATGAGCATTACCCCTTTGACGAGGAGACCATGATTGATCTGGTCCGGGCAGCCGACGTGCACCATATGGCCTGCGCCGTGCGTGTGCCCAATGCGGAGCCGGCCCGCATCTCCCAAATTATGGACTACGGCGTGGACGGCATTCTGGTCCCCTCTGTGGACAGCTATGAGGAGGCTATGGAGCTGGTCAACGCGGTGAAATACGCCCCAATCGGCACCCGTGGCTTCTGCCCCATCACCCGGGCCGCCGCCTATGGCTTTGGCAAGCCGGCAAGCGAGTATGCCCAGTTTGCCAACGACCACTCCGTTGTCATGGTGCAGATTGAGACCAGGGAGGGACTGGCCGACCTGGACCGTATCCTGTCTATTCCCCAGGTGGACTGCATCGACTATGGCCCCTCTGACCTGGCCGCCTCCTTTGGGGTGCCCGGCCGCAACGACGACCCCATGGTTCAGGCCGCAGTTCGTGAGATCATCGACAAGGCCCGGGCCGCCGGAAAGAACGTTTGTGAAATGGCCTACACCCCTGAGGCGGTACAGGAGGTGCTGGAACGGGGTATCCGCCACGTGAGCATCGGCTCTGACCAGCAGATTATTGCCGCCGGCGCCAGGGCCATGATCCAGGCCGCCAGGGATTAAGGGAGGGAAACAGGATGCTGAGAGGAAAAGAAATTAAGGAGCGTCTGCGCCGGGGTGAGGTTGTCACCTCCATCATGCTCCGTTTTCCGGACGCCAATCTGGCCGAGATGTTGGCCATTCAGGGCGTGGACCTGATTATCATCGACAATGAGCACTACCCCTTCGACCCGGAGACCATGATTCAGGTCATCCGCGCGTCTCACGCCGGGGGCGCCTGCTGTATGGTCCGCCTGCCCAACGCGGAGCCCGCCCGCATCGCCCAGGTTATGGACATGGGGGCTGACGGGATCCAGATCCCCTCCGTGGACAGCTATGAGGAGGCCCTGCAGCTGCGCAACGCAGTGAAATTTGCTCCTGTGGGCACCCGGGGCTTCTGTCCCATCACCCGGGCCGCCGCCTATGGCCACGGCATGACCCCAGTGGAATTTGCCCGGATATCCAACGAAAACACCTTTGTAGTCCCCCAGATTGAGACCAGGGAGGGGGTGGAGGACATCGACCGCATTCTCTCCATCCCCGAGGTGGACTGGGTGCCCATCGGGCCATCCGATCTGTCCGCCTCCTACGGCTGCCCCGGGGAGTACAGCAATCCCCAGGTGGTGAACGCCATCAAAGCCGTTCAGGAGAAATCCGCGGCCCTGGGCAGGAGCGGCGGCGTGATGTGTCACTCCCCCCAGGCCATGGCGGAGGCCAGGGAACTGGGGACCACATTCCTGTCATTGGGCTCTGACCAGCAGATCCTGATGAACGGGCTGAAGCAGTTGGTAGGGGCTGTACGTGACTGGCAGTCCAACCAAAAATAAGACCCAAAATTTAAGACGAAAAGGAGAAGAAAAATGAAAAAGCTTGTTGCCCTGTCTATGGCTGTTCTGATGACTGCCTCCCTCCTGGCCGGATGCGGCCAGAAGCCCAACCCCGGTAACTCCAACACCAGCGCCAGCAATCCCGGCTCGTCCGGCACCCCCAGCACCCCAGATGTTAACTACCCCAACGGTCCTGTTCAGGTGATTCTCCCCGCCAAGCCCGGCGGAGATGTGGACTCCAGCGGCCGTCTGTTTGCCAAGGACATGGAGCAGTATCTGGGCGTCACCCTGGTGCCGCAGAACATTGACGGCGGCGGCGGAAACCTGGCCATGAAGCAGATTATGGACGCTGAGGCCGATGGCCAGCAGCTGATCAACTACTTCTCCTATGCCAATGCCGTCATCGGCGGCAAGCTGGAGTACAAGTGGGAGGACATCGTCCCTGTGGCCTGCTACGCCAAGAACGACACCCAGATTCTGGTGGTCA
This sequence comes from Lawsonibacter sp., assembly GCA_022791075.1. Classification (GTDB taxonomy): domain Bacteria; phylum Bacillota; class Clostridia; order Oscillospirales; family Oscillospiraceae; genus Lawsonibacter. The sequence goes on from JAAVYL010000085.1 coordinate 17,526, forward strand.
GCAAGGATGCTCCCTACAGCAATGCCCAGGAGCTGGCAGAGTACATGAAGGCCAACCCCAACACTGTCACCATCGCCGTTACCCTGGGCTCCCCCTCCCACTACCACGCCGTGGCCTTTGAGCAGGCCGCCGGCGTCTCCTTCAAGAAGGTGGACATCGGCAGCGGCTCCGATAAGGTGGTGGCCATGCTGTCCGGCGAGGTGGACGTGATCTCCTCCACTGTGGGCATCATGAAGGACTATATTGCCTCCGGCGACGCCAAGGTCATCGGCTCCCTGGCCGCTGAGCGCAGCAGCTTTGCGCCCGACATCCCCACCCTGAATGAGCAGGGCGTGGATATCGGAGATGTGGGCTTCGCCGTGTATTACACCGTATGGGTCAAGGCCGGCACCCCCCAGGAGATTATCGACAAACTGGCCGGAGAGGTGGAGAAGATGACCGCTGATTCCACCTTCCAGACCGACTGTGAGAACCTCCAGTTCTCCCCGCTGTATATGGACCCCACTGCCGTGGCAGAGTATGAGCAGAAGTACTACGACTTCCTCAACAGCATGGCAGACACCATTGTCAACGACAAATTCTAATTGATTTCCCCTCTTTGACAGAAAGCTTGACCGGCCCCCTCAGGGTCATCCCGCAGGGGGCCGGCCGAAGCTTGAAAGGAGATGAGCTCTTGCGCAAATACAGCCTGAATAACTATAAAAACATTGGAGCGGCTCTGGCTGTCCTCTTGATCGCCGTATTCCTGTTCGTATCCTCCTTCTTTGTAAAGACCTCTACGGTAACAACCCTTGGACCTGAGTTTATGCCCCGCCTGATCTCCATTGTCATTTTTCTGCTGGGTCTGATGAACCTGAGAACCGCCGTCCGGGATTTCCAGTTTTTGAAGAAAAACGGAAAGCTGGAGCCGGCCCCGCCTCCCCGCACCCCCAAGGAGATCTTTTTAAATAATCTGGACTGGGTCAGCGGCGCGCTGATGATGGTCTATGTGATCAGCATCAGCATATTCGGGTTTCTGCTTCCCTCTATTGTATATATGTTTCTGCAGATTCTGCTGTATACTACCACACAGAAGCGCAATTATGGACTGTATCTGATTTTTTCCATTGTAATCCCCTGTGCAGTTTACTTTTTGTTCCGCAATTACTTTTTCCTCATGCTGCCCAAAGGCATCCTGGGATAAGGGAGGAGAAAAGCCATGTTTAACTTTGCCATGATTGCGGAGGGATTTACCTCCGTTTTAACTCCCGCAGGCCTGTTTTATATTGCCCTTGGCACCTTTGTGGGCATCATTTTTGGTGCGGTGCCCGGTCTGAGCGGCGCGGTAGCCATTGCCCTGTTTATCCCCGTCACCTATACTCTGGAACCCCACGTCAGCATCGCGCTCATCATGGGGCTGATGATGGGCGGAGTTTCCGGCGGCCTGATCAGTGCCGTTCTTCTGAATATCCCGGGCACGGCGGCTTCCTTCGGCACCACCTTTGACGGACACCCCATGGCGGACAGAGGGGAGGCCGGCAAGGCTCTGGGCACCGGCATTGTCTACTCGTTCATCGGCGGTCTGCTCAGCATGTTCTCCCTGGTGCTCATCGCTCCGGCGCTGGCCAAATTCGCCCTGAAGTTCGGCTCCTGGGAGTATTTCTGCATCGCAGTGTTTGCCCTGACCATGGTTGCCAGCCTGTCCGGCAAGAATATGGTAAAGGGCCTGATCAGCGGCTGCATGGGCTTTGTCATCGCCATGGTAGGCATTGCGCCAGTGGACTTCACCCCCCGGTTTACCTTCGGCATCCTGGAACTCCAGGGCGGTTTTGCCCTGATTTCCGTGCTCACAGGCTCCTTTGCCCTGGGCGAGGTGATGAAAAATGCCAAGAAGAGCCGGGACCCGGTAAAGCCCAAGGTAGCCACCTACAAAATCAAAGGCTTCGGCTTTACCATGAAGGAGTTCTTCACCCAACTGCCCAACTGTATCCGCTCCTCCCTCATCGGCATTGGCGTGGGCATTCTGCCCGGTATCGGCGCCAGCACCTCCAACCTGATTGCCTACTCTGTGGCCAAGGACAGCTCCAAGTATCCGGAGCGGTTCGGCACCGGCATTATGGACGGCATCTGCGCCAGTGAATCGGCCAACAACGCCACTGTGGGCGGAGCCATGATCCCCCTGCTGGCCCTGGGCATCCCCGGAGACGTGGCCACTGCCCTGCTGCTGGGCGCGCTCACCCTTCAGGGCATCCAGCCCGGCCCCCTGCTGTTTGTCAACAACGCAGGACTGGTTTACACGGTGTTTGCCTCCATGATTATCGCCAACGTCTGCATGATTCTCATGATGTATGGCGGTATGCGGGGCTTTGTGCGCATTCTGTCCGTCTCCAAATCGGTGCTGATGCCCACCATTATGATTTTGTGCTGCGTGGGCGCCTTCTCCAACAATAACCGGGCCTTTGACATCATCATGCTGGGGGTCTTCGGGATCTACGGAATGCTGCTGCAAAAGTTCGATTTCCCGGTGACTCCGCTGATTATCGGCTACATTGTGGGCCCCATTGCCGAGCAAAATCTCCGCCGGGCGCTGATTTTGTCTGACGGCTCCATCCTCCCCATGTTCCAAAGTCCCATCGCTCTGTTTTTCCTGCTGCTGGCCGCCGTTTCCGTGTATTTGTCCGTCCGGAAGACGCTCCGGGCCAGGAGGGAAGCGATGGCCGCTGGCCGTCTGGCCGCTGAGGGAGAGGAGGACATCTGACAGCTCCTGAGCTCCGGCGCGGCGCTGGAAGGATAATATATGGGCGGAGGGGATATCCCTCCGCCCGTTTTCAAAAATGGAAAGACTTCTCCGGAAAGGAGGGCCGCACGTGTTTTTACATAGTGTGGACCAGCTGCTTCCCCTGTTTCTGCTGATTTTTACCGGCGTTTTTCTGGGAAAAAAGGGGCTGCTGTCCGGGCAGTTCCGCAGAGAGATGACCGATTTTTGCTTTATGGTCCTGTTTCCGGCCTCGGTGATTGATTCCTTTAACATGGAATCCATGGATCTGGAGACCATTCTGAACAGCGGCAAGCTGATACTGGTGGGCACGGTGTGGCTGGTGCTCCCCTTTGTGGTGACCATCTGGCTGGTCAGGCTGTTCCATGTGAAGCCGGCTGCGGCCAACGTGCTGCTGTTTGCGGCGGTGTATAACAATTTTGGCTTCGCGGGCCTGGGCATCATAAGCAGCCTGTACGGCGGAGACGGCCTGCTCTACGCCAATATGCTGGGCCTGGCCTATCGGGCCAGCAACATGCCTGTGGGTGTGACAATTATGGAGCGGGGGAGGGAGAACCGGTCCGGGTCCTCTCTGCTTTCCGTGGCCAAGTCTCCCCCTGTGGCCGCGCTGCTGGTTATGATCCCGGTCACCCTGCTGGGCCTGCGCCTGCCGGAGGTGGTCTATGACACCGCAGGGATGCTGAATGACTGCCTGGCGCCAATGGGAATGATGATTACCGGCATGGCCGTTTCGGACTTTTCGCTGAAGGACCTGCTGCGGGGGAGGCTGTGCTATCTGGTATCCTTTGTGCGGCTGCTCCTCCTGCCCGGGCTGATGGCGGGCCTGATGCTGGCGCTGGGCATACGGGGCACGGCCTTCGCCTCGTCGCTGCTGATTATGGGGATGCCCGTGGCGGCAAACTGTTCCCTGATGGCCCAGAAATATGACGCGGACACCAGACTGGCCGCCCAGTGCGTACTGGTGTCCACAGTCCTGTCTCTGTTTACCATCCCCATTCTGGCCGCCGTCGGCGGAAAATTCCTTTGAGAACTATGATTGGGAGGATTTTATGAAAACAGTCATTCTTGACGGCCACATTATCAACCCCGGCGATATCAGCTGGGCCGGCTTTGAGGCCTTTGGGCCGGTCCAGGTCTTCGACCATCTGACCACAGACAACCGGGGCGAGGCCCTAGAGGCGCTGCGCGACGCTCAGGCGGCGTTCATCCGGCAGACCGCGCTGAACGAGGAGATCTTGTACGCCGCCCCGAAGCTGGAGTTTGTCAGTCTGACCTCCACGGGCTATGACCAGCTGCGCCCCGGCCTGCTGCGCCTGGCCAGAGAGCGGGGGGTGACGGTGTGCAACATTGCCGAATACGGAGCTCCGGCCGTGTCTCAGCACACCTTCGCCCTGCTGCTGGAGCTGGCCGGCCGGGTGGGGGCCCACGACGAGGCGGTTAAGCGGGGCCGCTGGGGGGCCGACGGGGAGTTCTCCTTCCGGGACTACCCGCTGATGGAGCTGGCGGGCAAAACGCTGGGGATCATCGGCTTTGGGCAGATCGGACGGGCCGTGGCCCGAATCGGTGCGGGCTTTGGGATGCAGGTGCTGGCCTACAGCGCCCATGTGCGTCCGGAGTATCAGGCGCTGGCGGAGTATGTGCCTCTGGACGATCTGCTCTGCCGGTCCCACGTCGTCACCCTCCATTGTCCGCTGAAGCCGGAGACCAGGGAACTGATCAACCGGGAGAGCATCGCCAAAATGAGAGACGGCGCCCTGCTGCTGAATACGGCGCGGGGCGGATTGCTCTGTGAGCGGGACGTGGCCCAGGCGCTGAACTCGGGAAAGCTGGGGGGTGCGGGTCTGGATGTTGTGGCGGCCGAGCCCATCCAAAGGGACAACCCACTTTTGACCGCGAAAAACTGCCTGATTACCCCCCACCTGGCCTGGGCCCCCCTGGAGACCCGGCAGCGGCTGATTGACTGCGCTGTGGAGAACCTGCGCGCCTATCTGAACGGCAGCCCGGTCCATGTGATCAACCCCTGATGGAGAAAGCCCGCCTGCGGAGACGGTACCGTCCCCTGCAGGCGGGCTTTTCCGGGCATAGTTTTCCCCAATTTCCATAAGTTGTATGTAAATATGCAACTTTTGCCCTCTGCCCGCCTGGGTTAGGGGACTCTCCCAAACAAAACTAAGGAGGAAGATCTATGTCAAGCAAACACACGCCCAACTACAATCTCAGCCAGTGGGAGTCGGAGGACAAGGTGCTCCGCACCGACTTCAACGCCGACAACGCCAAAATCGACGCCGGGCTCAGGGCCCTGGACACAGGCAAGGCGGACAAATCCACAGTGACCGCCCTCGGCAGTCAGCTGGCGGCCCTGGAGGCCCGGACCCTGCGGCTGGCTACGGGCAGCTACACCGGAGCCGGGACCAATTCCCGGACGGTCTCCTTTCCCTTTCCGCCCAAATTCGTCTGGATTCAGCGGCTGGGAGGGGATGACCAGAAGCTCATCAGCTTTAATGACACTGCAATGTGCATTTTCTGGACGGGGAGAAGCGTTTACAATTCCGTCAGCGGCGGCAGCTTCACCTTTTCCGTGACGGGGAGCACAGCCCATATCGCCTCCAAGGGCTCCTATGACCCGGAGGACCAGACCGAAGTGGCCATGAACGCCGACGGCGCGAATTACATCTGGATGATTCTGGGCTGAGAAGTAAAAGGACCCCCGGGCCGAAGCCCGGGGGTGTCGCGTGTTCAGATTTCTGAGAATGGTTTAGGCCTTCGCAGTCGCATCGACGCCAGCGTTCCACTCAGGAGTGCCAACTGTTGCCGCGTCTACGCTGCTGTCAGCAATCGTCGGGGTTGCCGTGATGGTCTTGAAGGGATTAGGATCCACTTCGCCCACCTCATCCGCAGTAATCTTCAGAGTCTCACCATCAAAGGTAGCAGTGTATCCAGCAGGAGCACCTGTGCAGTTCCACTTGCTTCCATCATAGGTAGCAGTGATTTCCATAGTTCCACTGGCGGCCTTGTCGCTAAATACCACTTTGTCTCCACTTGCCCAGCCGGGATTGGCCACAGGAGAGCTGCTCAGCGTGAAGCTGACAGTAGCGGTCAGCTCAGCAACGGCACCGCTGGTCTCGATGGTGACCACAGGAGTGACTGTGGTGTTGCTGGACCCCGTAGCAGCAGCGACGGTGAAGGTGTAGGTGATGGTGTTAGCCTCAGCAACAGCACTTCCAGCGTCGATGGTCACGATAGTGCTGGTGGCGGTAGTGCTGCCCCAGGAGGGAGTACCGGCAACAACCGCAGTGCCCTTCGCGGTGACACCACTCAGGGTAACAGTAGCGGGAGCAGTGGTCTTGGCGGCGGCATTCGGGGTTACCACGAGGGTGTAGTCCCCGGCGGCCATCTCAGCAGCAGGGGCAACCGCATTGCCCTCGGAATCCTTGACCACGATGGACTTAATGCTCACGCCAGCGGCGGTGCTGTCAGTCACGATGGTGCCCAGAATATTCTTGGGGTCTGCTGCGATAACCTTGTCAGTAGGAGTGATCTTGATCACGCCGCTCTTGTCGGACTCGGTCTTCTCGGCCTCGGTGAAGGTCAGATAGAAGGAAGTCTCCACTTTGGTCAGGCCGGTGACGTTGGTGAAGGTCAGAACCTTGCCAGCCTCAGCCAGCTCGACGGTTGCGGCGGCAGTGGTGCCGTTGGCAACGTACAGCTTGTAGGTACCAACGGCCCAATTAGCAGTGCCGTTGATGGTCACGGTGGCCTTGTTGCCGGCCTCGGTGTCGATCTCGGCAGTCTTGCTCGCAACATTGCTGGCGTCAGGAGCAGTGGACTTCACAGGCGCAGTGGCCTCGACGACAGCGGTAACCTGGATCTTGCGGGCGCCAGCGGCCAGGTCGGCGGCCTTGACAGTGTAGGTCACGGTCAGCTGGTGAGCGACGGTGCACTGTACATCTTTCACCTCGCCGTTCACGGTAACCTTGTAGTAGTTGTTGAGTACGAACTCGTTAGCGGGGGCACCGGCG
>JAAVYL010000086.1 GCA_022791075.1 Lawsonibacter sp.
CCTGATCGGTGAGAACGGGGCGGGCAATTCCACTTTGATGAAAGTGCTGACGGGGACCTACCCCGCAGGCAGCTACACCGGCGAGATCTACTACGAGGGCAAGCTGTGCCAGTTCAAGACCCAGAAGGACAGCGAGGCCCTAGGCATTGTCATCATCCACCAGGAGCTGGCCCTGATCCCCCTGCTTTCCATTGGTGAGAACATGTTCCTGGGCAACGAGATCAAAAATTCCATGGGTTACATCGACTGGGACAAGACCTTCAGCGAGGCCGAACGCCACATGCGTCAGGTGGGGCTGAACGAGTCGGCCCAGACCCTTGTTAAGGATATCGGCACCGGCAAGCAGCAGCTGGTGGAGATTGCAAAGGCTTTTTCCAAAAAGGTGAAGCTGCTTATTCTGGATGAGCCCACCTCCTCTCTCAACGACGAGGACGCCAAAATGCTGCTGGACCTTCTGATAGAGTTCAAAAAGGAGGGGCTCACCTCCATCATTATCACCCACAAGCTCAACGAGATTATCTACTGCGCCGACAAGGCCACCATTATCCGGGACGGCACCTGCATTGAAACCCTGGTAAAAGGGGTGGACGAGTTCAGCGAGGACCGGATTATCAAGGGCATGGTGGGCCGGTCTATGGAGGACCGCTACCCCGCCCGGGATCACAACGTCCAGAACGAGGTCAACCTGGAGGTGAAGGACTGGACGGTCCACCATCCCCTGTACCCGGAACGGGTGGTGGATGACCATGTCTCCTTCTACATCCGCAAGGGTGAGGTGGTAGGCTTTTCCGGCCTTCAGGGCGCGGGACGCACCGAGCTGGCCATGTCCATCTTCGGCCGCAGCTACGGCACAGGCATTACCGGCGAGCTGTACATAGAGGGCCGGAAGGTGGACCTGAAATCCCCCCAGGGCGCCATCCGTCAGGGACTGGCCTACGTTACCGAGGACCGGAAAACCAATGGTCTGATTCTGGGGGAGTCCATCCGCTTCAACACCACCCTGGCCCGGCTGGATAAGGTGTGCAAGGGCGGCGTCATCGACATCGACATGGAGGTCGGGGTGGCTGAACAGATGACGAAGGATATGGGCACCAAAACCCCCACGATTGAGCAAAGCGTGGGCAACCTGTCCGGCGGCAACCAGCAGAAGGCCCTGCTGGGCAAGTGGATGTTCACCGAGCCCGAGATCCTCATTATGGATGAGCCAACCCGTGGCATCGACGTGGGCGCGAAGTATGAAATTTACTGCCTCATCAACGAGATGGTGGCCCAGGGCAAGTCGGTGATGATGATCTCCTCCGAGCTGCCTGAACTGCTGGGGATGTGCGACCGCATTTATGTGATGAATGAGGGTCGCCTGCTGGCTGAGCTTGATGCCAAGGACGCCACCCAGGAGGCCATCATGAGCTACATCATCCGCGACACCGCCAAGGCGTAACAAGGGAGGGTAAGAATATGACTGAGAGTAAAAAAAGCTTTGATCTGGTAAAGTTTTTGACCAAATACGCCATGGTGATTGCCCTGGTCGTGGTCTTTATCCTGTTTGCAGTTCTGACCAAAGGGATGATGGTGCAGCCCCAGAACATGTCCAACCTGCTGCTCCAGCAGGGCTACGTGCTGGTGCTGGCCTGCGGTATGCTGCTGTGCATCCTCACAGGCGGCAACATCGACCTGTCCGTGGGCTCGGTAATCTGCATGGTGGGCGGCATCGCCGCTGTGATGGTGACCAACATGCACCTGCCCGCCATTCCCGTCATTTTGCTGTGCCTGGTCATCGGCCTGCTGGTGGGTGTGTGGCAGGGCTATTGGATTGGCTATGTGCGGATTCCTCCCTTCATCACCACTTTGGGCGGCATGTTCATCTTCCGCGGCCTGGGCCGCATGGTGCTGGACAGCAAGACCGTGGCCATCCAGGACCCCACCTTCCTGAACATCTTCACCGCGTACATCAAGATTCCCGGCCTGGACGACGGCAAGCTGAAGCTCTCCCCCATCATCCTGGGCGCTGCCGTCGCGGCCTATGTGATTTTCAGCACCGCCAAGAACCGCCGGGACCGGGCCAGGAAGGGCTACCGCCAGAACAGCGCCCTGGCCGACTTTGCCAAGTCCGGCATCATCGCCGCTCTGATTCTGTGGTACTGCTGGATGCTCAGCCAGTACCGCGGCATCTCCGTCATGCTGCTGTGGGTGGTGGCGGTCTGCCTGATCTATAACTTTATCACCGCCAAGACCGCCTTCGGCCGGTACTTCTACGCCGTGGGCGGCAACGAGAAGGCAACCAAGCTCTCCGGCATCAACACCGACAAGATCTACTTCATCGCCTACGCCAATATGGGCCTGCTGGCCGGTCTGTGCGGCCTGCTGGTGGCCGCCCGCATCGGCTCCGTGGACGGCAACACCGGCACCTCCTATGAGATGGACGCCATCGGCTCCTGCTTTATCGGCGGCGCCTCCGCCTACGGCGGCAGCGGCACCGTGGGCGGCGTGGTCATCGGCGCCCTGCTCCTGGGCGTGATCAATATGGGCATGTCCATCATGGGCCTGCCTGACGCCTGGAAGTATGTTATCAAGGGCGGCGTTCTGCTCGTTGCCGTCATCTTCGACGTGGTCACCAGCCGCAAGTCCGGCGTTAAGTAAGGAGCGTGCTATGCTGTATATCGGAATTGACCTTGGTACCTCGGCCGTCAAGCTGCTGCTGATGGACGGGGCGGGCAGCATCAAAAATATTGTTTCCAAAGAGTACCCGCTGGAGTTCCCCCAGCCCGGCTGGAGCCAGCAGAGCCCCGAGGACTGGAGAGACGCTGTTCTGGGGGGAATCCCGGAGCTGCTCCAGGGCTTCGACGCCTCTCAGGTGGCGGGCATCGGCTCCGGCGGCCAGATGCACGGCCTGGTGGTGCTGGATAAGGAGGATAACGTCATCCGTCCCGCCATCCTGTGGAACGACGGCCGCACGGCAAAGCAGGTGGACTACCTCAACGGTGTGATTGGCAAGGAGAAGCTGTCCCGGCTGACCGCGAATATCGCCTTTGCCGGCTTCACCGCGCCCAAGCTGCTGTGGATGAAGGAAAACGAGCCTGAGCTTTTTGCCAGGATTGATAAAATCATGCTCCCCAAGGACTATATCAACTATGTGCTCACCGGCGTCCACTGCACCGACCTCTCGGACGCCAGCGGGATGCTTCTGCTGGACGTGGAGCACAGGTGCTGGTCGAAGGAGATGCTGGAGACCTGCGGCGTCTCCGAGGGCCAGATGCCCAGGCTCTTTGAGAGCTATGAGAAGGTGGGCGTCCTGCTTCCCGGCGTAGCCCGACAGCTGGGCCTGCCTGAAGACGTGGCGGTCTGCGCCGGGGCGGGGGACAATGCCGCCGCCGCCGTGGGCACCGGCACCGTGGGCGAGGGGGCGTGCAACATCTCCCTTGGCACCTCGGGCACCATCTTTATCTCCAGCGAAAAATTTGGCGTTGATCCGAACAACGCCCTCCATGCGTTTGCTCACGCTGACGGACATTACCATCTCATGGGCTGTATGCTCTCCGCCGCCAGCTGCAACAAGTGGCTGATGGAGGATATTTTCCAGACCCAGGACTACGCCGGAGAGCAGAAGGATATCACCCCCGGCAGGCTGGGGAACAACCGGGTCTTCTTCCTGCCCTACCTCATGGGGGAGCGATCCCCCATCAACGACACCAACGCCCGGGGCACCTTCGTGGGCATGACCATGGACACCTCCCGCTCCGATCTGACCCAGGCGGTGCTGGAGGGGGTGGCTTTCGCCATCCGGGACAGCTTTGAGGTAGCTAAGGCCCTGGGAATTGACATCCGGCGCAGTAAAATCTGCGGCGGCGGAGCCAAGAGCCCTCTGTGGAAAACCATCATGGCCAACGTGCTGAACATTCAGCTGGACATCCCCGCGTCGGAGCAGGGGCCCGGCATGGGCGGAGCGATGCTTGCCATGGTGGCCTGCGGACTGTATCCCACCGTGGCCGACGCCTGCGCCAGGCTGGTCTGCACCGCTGAGACGGTCTCCCCCGACCCCGAGCTGGCCGCCCGGTATGAGCGCCGCTACCAGCAGTTCAGGGCCCTCTATCCCGCGCTGAAGACTGTGTTTGCCGGGCTGAACGGGTGAGCATTATGGCAAAAAAACGCTACCACATGGTCCGGAAGCAGCAGGCCGACGTGCGGGCTGTGCTGCGGGGGCTGATATCCTGCTACCTGCTTTATCTGGGATTCCGGCTGGTATCCCAGGAGGGGAGCACCCCCCTCTTCTATCTGGCCGGCGGGGTGTTTGGCGCGTGTGCCGCCGCGTTTGGGTGGTTTACCTGGAGGCGGTACCGGACTGATCTCAGGGGCGCGGAGCTCACCCCCGAGGAGGAGGCGGAGCTGCGCCGGGAGCGGGAGCTATGAGGCGGACACGCTGGCCTGAGCTGACGGTCCGGCTGCTTCTGCTGCTGGCCGGGCTGACCATTGCCCACCTGGGCGTAACCCTGTTTTTGAAATCCAATCTGGGCTCGGATCCCTTCAACGTGCTGGTGCAGGGCCTCTACTGGGCCCTGCCCTGGCGGCTGCTGGCCCTGGTGGCCGGGTGTGTTATCCTGGCCTTCGGCATGACCATTGTCATCCGTTCCGAGGCGGGAACCGGTCCCAATGACCTGGTGGCTGTGGTCCTCAGCGACAGGCTGAAAAAACCCTTCGGCCCGGTCAGGGTGGGGGTGGACCTGTGCTTTGCTCTGACCGGCTGGGTGCTGGGAGGGGTGGCCGGTGTGGGCACCGTTGTGTGCGCCGGACTGGTCGGGCCCTGCGCTCAGGTGTTCCTCCCTGTCAGCGGCAGGCTGTGCAATGCCTGCCTGGACAGGATAAGGCGGGGGTGAGCGCCGCCGGCGCCAGCGAGAGACAGAAGCTTTTATGCCGGCCTTTTTGGTAATACCTGCTTACAGTTGGAGGAAAGGCGAGGGACTCTGGACGTGACGCTCCGGAGTCCCTCGGTCCATATCAGCGGGTTTGCGCTTACGGATTGTATTGACTTTGGAATATTCAGCATAGGGAGGCGTTTGAAATGACAGAGAAGAAACAGAGAACAGGCTCCAGATACTATGCGCAGTATATCTGTGCTGTTCCGGAGCAGCGGGCCAAGCCGTCCAAAGCCCTGAAGCCCTTTGAAGGGCTGCACGGGATGATTGAGCTGACCGGGGAGCAGATTACCCCCGCCCTGGTGGACGCCCTGGCCCAGATGGTAAAAAACGGGAACATATATAACCTCTACCTGACGCCCTTTCCGCCCGCCGCCGCTCCGGCCTGTAATGACCCGCTTCGCCACCGGATGGCCACTCAGTTTATCCATGCGGAGTATACCCACGGATGCGGCGCGTTGATTTTTAACCGGGAAAGGTCCGTCGCATTCTACCGGCGGCTGGACCAGTATATTCTGAACAAGCCGGTCTATCTTAAGACGGAAGATGAGCCTCCGGCTCACCCGCCCCTCATCTTTGAGACCCCGCAGGCGGCAGGAGAGGCCCTGCGCAATCTGATTCTGACAGGCTCGCCGGAAGGGGGCGCCGCCCCCGCTGCTGAGCCCTCTGCCGGACAGCGGGGGGTGGACCCCAGTCTGCTGTATTGGATTGGGGCGAGCCTGGGACACATTCCCCAGCACGAGGAGGAGCTGGCGCAGGTTCAGGGGCTGAACGCATCCCTGTACACCCTGGGCTACCCCGTGTTCCCCGGCTGGTTGACCCCGGAGCCGGGGAACTGGTCGCTGCTCGGGGACCTTCCAAATCTGAAGAGCCTGTTCATGCCCCCGCTGCGTCTGGAGGATTACTCCTTCTTCCGCCGCTGCTCCGGTCTGACGCGGCTGGACCTGTCCCGGACCAGCCTGAGTGACGGCGCTGTGCTGGAGAATCTGCCCAACCTGACCTACCTGTCTCTGCCGGCGTCGGAGTTTCAGGACTTCTCCTTCCTGCTGCACTGTCCCAAGCTGGAGATTCTGGATCTGAGCCGGACCAATTTCCGGGACTGCGCTCTGCTGTCCCAAATGCCGGAGCTGAAGCTGGTCACCCTGCCTGCCCGGCGGCAGCTCCTCCGCCTGGAGGTGCTGGACAGCCTGTACCTCCAGGCCAAAACCGTGGAGGACCGGGTTCGGGGAGAGGCAGTGAGTCCCTTCGAGCTCATAGAGCCCGGCGAGGCGGAGGAGGGCTGGCAGGACAGGAAGCCGCCCTACAAGGTGCTGCATATTGAAAGGAACAACAAGACCCGGGAAGGGGCGGAGATTACTCCCGACTATGTGAAGGGGCTGGTGAAGCAGGTCCGCCAAGGCAATGAGGGGGAGCTGTATCTCTCTCTCAACCCCTTTGGGGAGGAGGAGTTTATGGAGGTGGATGTGGCTGAGGGCTGGGCCGCGCTGGGCTATGAGGACACAGAGGCGGGGGTGTGGTATACAATCTACAACCCGGAGTATGCGGGGGTGGAGGAGGACGCCCCGCCCCTGGCAGGGGGACAGTCCCCCATCCCCATGATGCACGCCATCCAGGACCTAGAGCTGGCTGCGGTGTGTGTGGAGTATTTTATCAAGCAGGGGAAGCTGTACCCCGGCGCGCACTGGGCCAAATATTATAACTGACGGCCGGGAAGGGGCGGAAAAGATGCCGAATTCATTTTTTGCCCCTTTTTCTGGAAAATATGAAGAGTGCCAGCAGCAGGGCGGCGGGGAAAATCAGCCCGACGCCCATGCCGGCGCGGATGTTGTCGCCCGTATGCTGGGTCACCTGCCCGACAACGCCAGGGCCAATGCTGCCGCCTAAATCACCTGCCATGGCAAGCAGTGCAAACATAGTGGTTCCGCCCGCCGGAAACTCCCTGGAGGAAATGCTGATGGTTCCCGGCCACATAATCCCGACGGAAAAGCCGCAGACAATACAGCCAATCAGTCCCGGCAGCGGGTTTGCGGACAAGGAGACGAGAAGGTAGCATATCACACACAGTATTCCTGAGCCGGTCATGAACCTTGTCAGTTCTATCCTGTCTCCATACCTGCCGAAGATCACGCGGCTTATCCCCATAGTAATAGCAAACATGCAGGGTCCCGCCAAATCTCCCACTGTTTTGGACAATCCGAGCGCCGCCTCCGCATAAGCCGATGCCCACTGGGCCATAGCCAGCTCTGATGCGCCTGAGCAGACCATCAGGCAGACAGCCAGCCAGAACAGAGGGCGCTGCAGCAAGCTTCTTATGTCCATGCTCTCCCCCTCATCGACCAGATACTCGATGGGACAGGTTGCGAAATTGTAGATATTTACCGCGGGAATAAGCGCCCACAGCAGAGCCAGCCATTTCCAGCTGTCCGTTCCAAAGACTGCAAAGAATAATGTGGAGATCAAAATGGTTCCGACCGCGCCCCAGCAGTAGAAGGAGTGGAGCAGACTCATGGTTGCCTCTTTCCGTTCAAACGGACATGCCTCTATAATTGGACTGCAGAGTACCTCGATCAATCCGCTGCCTGTTGCATAGACGATAACGCTGAAAAGGATTCCCCCAAAGGGGTTGGGCAGAAGGTCCGGCAGCAGAGCCAGCCCGGCCAGCCCGGCGGCGGAGCATATTTCTGAGGCTACAATACATATCCTGTATCCGATTTTGTCCACAAATTTTGCGCAGAACAAATCCACCAGAAGCTGTGTGGAGAAAAAACAGGTGGATATCAGGGCGATATTTCCCAAGGGAATGTGGTAATTGCTGTGGAATGTTAAAAACAGCAGCGGCACAAAGTTTGCAGTAATTGCCTGTGTGATGAGTCCCAGATAACAGGCGATTTTTGTTTTTCGATAGTTGGGCATAACCATCCGCAGCTCCTTTATGTTCCCATCTGCCGGTTATTATGCTTCGCGGCAGGCACCGCCCGCAGACAGAAAGATATCCTGGATTCCGTTTCTGATTTCTGGTATGATAATACCACGAAGCCGGTGAAGGAGTTAGAAGTAAATCCACAAATAAATGCAATAAAATCACCAGAAGGGGGGATTGCATGGCGCTGCGTGTATGCGGGCCGGTTACGACGGACCGGCAGGGGCGGGAGCTGATCGAGCACGGCACCGCGCTGTTTCCCGTGGCCTGCTACCATGACAGGCTCAGTGAGACAGCCGTCCCGTGGCACTGGCATGACGAGATGGAGATCCTGGTGGTTGAAAGCGGAAGGACACGTGTTTCCGTCAATGGAACGGACTGCCTGGTGGCGCAGGGAGAGGGCTTTTTTATCAACGCCGGAGCCCTGCACGGGGCCTGGCCTGAGGGGGAGGACGTCTGCTGCGTGCGCTCCATTGTGTTCCACCCCCGGCTGGTGGGGGGCAGCGTGGACAGCATCCTCTGGCAGAAATACCTGGAGCCCCTGCTCTGTGACCCGTGCCGCCCCTGGGTCCATTTCCCCAACGCGCAGGAATGGGAGGCAGAGGCGTCAAGGGCCATTCAGGAGGCCTGGCAGGCCGGAGTGTCCGAGGGGGAGGGCTTTGAGTTTGAGGTGCGGGAACAGCTGTCCCGACTCATTTTTCTCCTGGCAAAGCACTGCCCCGGGACAGAAAAAAGACCCTCGGAGAAGGCTCTGAGGGAGGGGGAGCGGGTCAAGGCTATGCTCCAGTATATCCAGGAGCACTATCATGAGGAGCTGACCCTTGCCAAAATTGCGGCGAGTGCTGCCGTGAGCGAAAACGAGTGCCTGCGGTGCTTTCGGAGCATGATCGGCAGTACGCCGCTCCAGTATGTCAAGCATGTGCGCATTCAGAGGGCGGCAGAGCTGCTGGCAGCTACAGACCGGAGGATTTCTGACATTGGGGCGGAGTGCGGCTTCCAGGAGATGAGCTATTTTGCCAAAACCTTCCGGGAGCTGAAGGGATGCACGCCCGGGGCGTTTCGGAGGTGCAGCCCGCAGCCCGCGGATGGAGCCTGAGTCTTCCATGTTTTCTGTTCTGACAGACGGGAGTGCCCTTTTCGCAGGTTTGATGCAGGGGCGGCCACAGGCCGCCCCTGCAGAAAGATCAAGGGAAATCAATCGAGATAAAATGCGCAGGCAGGCCTCCCCGACAGACCTTTATATTGACGTAGTTGGCAGGTACGTGGTATGATGACAGGGAGCAGCCGTTTGTATGGCTGTGATGGGAAAGCGGTCCGTATGGGGGGCAGGTTTGTGGATTATTCAAGAGAGCATTTTGAGCGGGCTGCGGAAGACGCGCTGCCCGGCCAGAGCTGCGAGCAGCAGAGCAGTATGCAGAGCGTTCAGAATTTGGAGGCCATCATCAATGAGGGCCTTCGGGTCGCTCTGCTGGAGGAGACTCCGGACCAGTCGCTGGAGGTGCTGCTGAAGCATCTGGGAAAGGCGCTGAACGGGGACCGGACCTACATATTTGAGCGGAATGAGTCGGGCGGTGACGACAACACCTATGAGTGGGTGGCCGATGGGGTGGCGCCGGAGAAGGAGAACCTGCAAAACGTCCCATCGGAGGTGTGCGCCAGCTGGTATCGGAATTTCAGCGTCGGCAAACACATTGTCATTGAGAGGCTGGAAAACATCCGCGAGACAGATCCGCTCCAGTATGAAAATCTGAAGCGGCAGGGCATCCATTCCTTGGTGGTGGTCCCCCTCTATGACGGCAAAAGGATTATCGGGTTTTACGGTGTGGATAATCCCCCTGCGAAGTCGCTGGAGTATGCGTGGAATATGCTCCAGACTGCGGCGTATTTTATTGTGTCCTCCCTGAAGCGGCGCAACCTGGTCCGGGAGCTGAAAAAACGGAGCTATGATGTGCTCCATGCCCTCAGCGTGGACTATCTGGGCATCTATCAGGTGAATCTTGATACTGGCGCGTGCGAGACCTACAGAAACGGTGACGGAGTGGGCCTGGACTGGGCTGTCCAATTTAAGGACGGCTATCAGGCGGCCATGGAGGGGTATATTGCCAAATATGTGGCGCCTCAGGACCAGGAACGGCTCCGCGCTGTGACGAAGAAAAGCTATGTGATCTCTCAGCTCAAAAGGAAGAAAAAGTTTTCCATCCGCTACCAGGTGGAGGACAACCTTTCGGGGCTGAAGTATCTGGAGATTCATTTTTCCGCAACGGGGAAGACCCAGACGGAGAACTGCGCAATCTTTGCGCTGCGGGACGTCAACGCAGTGGTGGAGCAGGAGGAGAAGTATAAGCTGGAGGCGAGGCGGAGCCTGGAGGATATTCTGGAGGGAGCCAGGACCGGCATCTGGACCATCGAGCTGGAGGAGGGCTGTCAGCCCAGAATGTATGCGGACCGAACCATGCAGATTCTCCTGGGCATAGCGGAGGAAAATGATCCGGAGGAGTGTTACCGGCACTGGTTCGAACGCATTGAGCCGGACTATGTGGAGATGGTGCAGGAGGCGGTGCGGGAGATCCTGAAGATTGGCCGCGCCGAGGTGATTTACCCCTGGAACCATCCGGAGCTGGGGAGAATTTATGTCCGCTGCGGCGGTGTTCCGGACAAATCCTTCAAAAAACCGGGCTTCTGCCTGAACGGGTACCACCAGGATATTACAGAGACCATGGTGACCCGGAAGAAGCAGGAGCAGGCCATCATGGAGCTGCTGGAGAAGGTCCGGCGGGCGAATTCGGCAAAGAGTGAATTTCTTTCCCACATGTCCCACGATTTGCGCACCCCGCTCAATGGGATTATGGGGATGCTGGCCATCCAGGAGAGGTGCCAGGACGATGCGGAGCGGCAGAGGGAGTGCAGGGAAAAGATCCGTGTGTCGGCGGAGCACCTGCTGTCTCTGGTCAACGACGTGCTTCAGGTCAGCAAGCTGGAGAGCGGAGGGCTGGCGGAGGTGGAGGAGCCCTTCGACCTCCGCGCCGTGTTGGAGGACTGCGCCGCAGTCCTTTCTGCCCAGGCGGAGGAGGCCGGAATTCAGCTGGTGCTGGAGGAGGTCAGCCTGCAGCACAGCAGGCTGCGGGGAAATCCGCTGTATTTGAAGCAGATCCTGATGAATGTGATCGACAACGCGGTCAGGTTTAACTGTCCCAACGGCTCTGTGTTTGTCCGGGCAAGAGAGACTGACTTCCAGAATGGGACGGCGGTCTGTCAGTTTGAGGTTGAAGACACGGGAATCGGTATTGGAGAGGACTTTAAAAAGCACATTTTTGAGCCGTTTGCCCAGGAACGCCAGGACGCGAGAACCAACTATAACGGCGTTGGCCTTGGCATGTCGATTGCAAAGAAGCTGGTTGACCGGATGAAGGGGACCATTGAGGTAAGCAGTCAGATTGGAAAGGGAAGCGTGTTTCGGATTACCCTGCCCATTCAGGTTGACCACACCTGGCATGTGTGTCCTGTAGAGGAAGAGAGGAATGCGCAGGACAACATCGCCGGGATGCGCATCCTTTTGGTAGAGGATAATGAGATTAACTGCGAAATTGTGGAGTTCATGCTGAAGGATGCGGGCGCGGAGGTGGTGACCGCAAACGACGGAAGGGCCGCTGTGGATGCGTTTGCGGCGTCTGATACGTGGGCGTTTGACTGTGTGCTCATGGATTTGATGATGCCGGTTATGAGCGGATATGAGGCGGCCCGCGTGATCCGCAGGCTGGACCGGCCGGATGCGGGCTCTGTGCCCATCATAGCACTGTCGGCCAATGCGTTTGAGGAGGATATTGCGCTGGCGAAGGACGCCGGAATGAATGAGCATCTGTCCAAGCCAGTGGATATTAAAAAGATGTTCCAGTTCATCAGCCGACTGAGACAGTGACGCCGGCAGGGACGGAGAACCCCGCTGCCGGCGCTGGGTTTTGCCCGCTGAGATTGTAAACTTCACAGCTGTCGTCATTCTGCCGCCCTGTTCTGCATCTGACAGAGGGCGGCAGTCCTTTTCTGTCCGTTATTAAAGCACAGGGCGTCTGCATTTTCAAGCGGGCGCCTGGATCGAAGAGACTTGGATTGGGCAGAGTTGACAGAGATGGGGGCGTGGTTATGAGGAAAACAGGTGAAAAGGTACAGCTTTCCTGAGCGAACATCCCGTGATGGGGACGAGGCTGCGTATGGTTTTTAGATGAATTGCCCAAAATTAAAATAAATTATTTGTATATATTTTTTAAAAATTTGGCCTGAAAATTGGATTTTCGACATATTCACAACCGAATGGTTGTTGGAATAACCAATTTTCTGTTAGACTGGATTTGGATTCTGATGTATTCTTATTTATACCGCTAGTATATTAAAGTCAGCTGTCGGACCAGACATGGTCCTCCGGCAAGGGGGAGGTTCCTATGGATATTATCGAACAAAAGCGTTCCAGCTCTGAACTGCGGGGCTATGTTCAGCAGAGAATCAGCCGTATGCGGGAGGCTATGACTGGCAAGGGGGCGGACGTGGCCATTATGACCCGTCCGGAAAATGTGTTTTATTTCAGCAACTTCAACCCCATCATTATCAGTCATGTCCCCTACTTTATCATCACCAGAGAGGACGCCTTCCTGCTGGTTCACAGCATCCGCTATGCCCATGCCATGAACGAGGGCGCGGTGGACAGGGTGCTGTGCTATGGCAAGTGGGGGGCGGTCCAGCCTGTGGCCATGGACGCGATGGACGCCATGCGGGAGTTGCTGGGCGGCGGCGCCCTGACCATAGGGGTGGAGGGCGACTACGCCAGCATGAATTTCCTGAGTCAGCTGCGGGAGAAGCTGGACGTGAAGGGGTTTGTGGATATAGCCCAGGACGCTGTCAACCTCCGGCTGATCAAGGATCCCCATGAGATACATATGTGCCGGATCTCCGGTGAGCTGGTGGACCTGGGCGTGACCCGGGCCATTGAGGCCCTGGAGGGGGGCGCCAGCGAGGCTCAGGCCTCTACAGAGGGGCAGTACGCCATGCGCCAGCGGTGGCACGAAAAGTATCAGCAGTATGAGGTCTCCGGCTTCTCCAACTCCGAGACCGCCGATATCGACACCTTTGTGGTCTGGTGCATGTCCAATGAGCGGCTGAACTACGGCTGTGACTGTCCCAGCGGCTATGTGCCCATGCCGGGAGATCTGACCATGCCCATGAGCTGGGCCCGTATCGGGGGCTATAATGTGGAGAATGAGCGGTCCGTCATGGTGGGCGCCGTGAATGAGGAGCGCACCCGGGCTTACGACGCCATGCTCCGGGCCCGGGACAGGGTGTTTGACATGCTCCGTCCGGGCGCGGTTTTTGAGGAGCTGTACTTCGCCGCGATGAAGGAGTATGAGGACGCGGGCTTCGGCAGCATTCTCCCCGGGCGGTGCGGCCACGGTATGGGCCTGTCCTCCCACGAGTTCCCCTCCCTGACCAAGGGAAACAAGGCGGCTCTGGCCCCCGGCATGGTTCTGACCGTGGAGCCCGGCCTGATGGACGCCAGGCTGGGTGCAGTGCGCCACAGCGACACCATATTGGTTACCCAGGAGGGGTTTGAGTTCCTGACGAACTCCCCCCGGGACAGGATTGTCATCAAAGCCTGAGGAGGGAGTGTTTACCATGACAAAAAAAGAGCGCATTCTCGCTGCGATCCGGGGGGAAAAGCCGGATAAGATGCCCTACTCCTTTTGGAGCCATATGCCCGGCACCGACCTGGACCCGGAGGCCATCGCCCAGAAGACCTATGAATTCTATCAGAGGTACGACTTTGACTTTGTCAAAACCATGAACAACGGCATGTATGCCATTGAGGATTTTGGCTGCACCGTGGACTACTCCGAGATTGTCAAGGGCGGTGTGGCCAAGGTGGTGAGCACCCCTGTCGCCGCCCCGGAGGACTGGTACAAGCTGAAGGTGTGTCCCTGCGACCAGGGCAGCAACGCCCGTGAACTGCGCCACCTTTCCCTGGTGCTGGAGAAGCTGGGGGGAGAGGTCCCGGTGATTTTCACCGTATTTTCCCCCATTACCATCGCGGACAAAATCTGCGGCGGCAGGCTGATGAGCTTTATCAACGAGGGGCATGGACAGCAGGTGAAAGCGGCTCTGGAGGTCATCACCCAGACTACAGCCCAGCTGGCGGCGGAGGCGATCAGGCTGGGGGCGGACGGCGTCTTTTTTGCCTCCCAGATGAGCACCTACGACAAGTGCACCACAGAGCAGTATCTGGAATACGGCAAGCCCTATGACCTGCAGGTGCTGGCGGCGGCAAAGGACGGCTGGATGAATACCATCCACTGCCACGGCAGCAACATTATGTTCCAGGTCCTGAAGGACTATCCCGTTCAGATATTCAACTGGCATGTCTGGGAGACCCTGCCCGACCTGGACGAGGCCTTTGCACTCACGGGCAAGTGCCTGATGGGCGGCCTGAACCGCACTGACATCACCAACCGCAACTTTGGCGCAGTTCAGAACCAGATTTACCGCTGTTTTAAGCAGATGGGCGGCCGGCACCAGATTCTGACGCCGGGCTGCGTCATCCGCTACCCTCTGGACGACGAGATGCTGCGCTTTATTGGTGAGACCCGAACCGAAGTTGAGGCGGTATTTGACTGCTTGTAAGGTTGCCGTACAGCTCTTTGGCCAGGCTGATAAACTCCTGCCCTGCCCGGGTCAGTGCCTTTCCCCGCAGGTAGCAGATACAGATTTGAAAGTCGTTGATCTGGCTGCTGTCCAAAAGGAAAACGGAGACCCGGCCCAGCCCCTTGTCACCGAACAGGGGCGGCGCCCCCAGGCCTGACAGCCGCTGGTTTGGAGAGAGAAAGGTGAGAGGCACCACGCAGGCGCCCAGCCCCTCCATGCACAGGGTGACCTCGGTAATCAGGTTTTGGGTGGACACCACAACATTGGGCGTGATCCCCTCGTTGCGGCACAGGGTCTGAAACACCTCACCATTGGTTGTCTCCGGTGTCTGGATGACGAAGGGGAGGCCGGCAAAGTGCTTCAGGGACAGAGGCTCCTTCCGGATCAGAGTCTGCGGGTCCGTGGGAAAATGGGTCTTGAGCAGGTGGTTGGGCACCAGAATAACGAATCTCTCCTGAAACAGCGGGAGGATGACAAATTCCTCCGGTTTTTTGGGGCGGTATCCGATATACAGATCGGCCACGCCGTTATGCAGCTCGGTGAGCTGGCCGGCTGAGGCCACCTTTTCCGTCAGACACAGGTCAATCTGGGGAAACAGCTGATGGAAGGCGGACAGCAGAGGGGGCAGCATAATGGTGCCCCGGGTTACCGGGATACAGATGTTCAGATGGCCCTGACGGAAGTTTTTAATGTCCTGCAGCTCACTGGCGTAGTTGTCCACACTGCGGAGGATCTCCTTCGCATACCGCTGGAGGGCCAGCCCCGCGTCAGTCAGCGTGAGAGGTGCCCCCCGGTCGAACAGCTTTACGTCGTAGTATTCCTCCAGCTTGGAGATATGGGTGCTCAGGGCCTGCTGAGAGATGAACAGGCGCTTGGCGGCCCGGGTAAAGTTCAGTTCTTCCGCTGCGACGGAGAAGTATTTCAGGCTGGTCAGGCTGAACATAATGTCGCTCCAATCTGTAAATTTTGGCTGATTCTATTTTAGACGATTATGCTGTACAATACAAGGCGTACCTTGGGCGTTTTTGAATTAGTGTTAATATCCAACCGAATTCTCATTTGACCGACTGATTTATCTGTCTTGCGCCTTGTATTTCCTGTTCCCCTGTACTAGGATAACAGGGAGCAGCCGGCCAGGGCCGACAGGGGCCGGGTCGGACTGTGTGTAATTTTCGGGCGTCTCGTCCGTGAATTAGAACTATTTAGGAGGTAGAAAAATGAAGAAAGCGATTAGTTTTGCCTTGACGCTTGCGCTGGGCCTGTCTCTGCTGGCGGGCTGCGGAAGCGGCGGGAAGGACAACAGCTCCGGGAGCACGCCCAATAACGACAGCTCTATCAGCACACCAAACGGCTCCACAGGTCCCAAGGAGATCCGGGTGGCGCTGGAGTCTGACATTGCCGCCCTGGACCCCCGCAACGCCAACAGCACCATGACGGCCAGCGTGATGAGCCATATTTTCAGCAAGCTGGTGTCAACCGATGCCAAGATGAACGCGGTGCCTGACTTGGCTGAGAGCTGGGAGCAGGTGGACGAGCTGACCTGGCGCTTCCATCTGCGCAAGGACGTTACCTTCCACGACGGCTCTCCCTTCACCTCTGCGGATGTGGTATACACCCTGGACTCCATCGCCGCTGACAACACCTGGCGGCTGTATACTGACTTCTCCTTTATGAAAGCCTCCGCAGTGGACGAGTACACCGTGGACATCTCCACTGAGGAGCCCTATCCCGGGTTGCTGCTCCGGCTGAACTACGTCCATATCATCCCCAAGGAGTATACTGAGAGCGTGGGCAATGAGGCTTTTGCCAAGGCGCCTGTGGGCACCGGACCCTATAAGTTTGTGGAGCGGGCCAAAGACGAGTATGTAGTGGTCGAGGCCTATGACAAATACTTTGGCGGCAAGCCCAGCATCGACAAGATTACCTTCAGCATCATTCCTGAGACCGCCTCCCGCATTGCCGCTCTGGAGGCCGGGGAGATTATGTTCGCCGCCGGCATTCCCAGCGTGGAGAAGGACCGCCTGGCCAGTCTGGGCACCATCAATGTGGTGGATTACCCCACCAGCCGTGTCTCCTTCCTGAACTTCAACCAGCTGGTGGAGGGTCCCCTCCAGGACATCCGGGTGCGGCAGGCAATCTGCCATGCCATCGACCTGGATATGCTCATCAACGGCGTTCTGGACGGCTATGCCGTCAAGGTTGCCAGCCTGTCCTGCCCCGAGTACGACGGCTATGACCCCAATGTTCAGGGCCATACCTATGACCCCGAGCTGTCCAAACAGCTGCTGGCCGATGCCGGCTACCCCGACGGGCTTACCCTGGAGGCCTCCTACAGCCAGTCCACCGCCAATGCCTCTGACGTGATGCAGTTTGTGGCTGCCCAGTTGGAGAAGGTGGGGATCAAGGTGGAGCTGGTTGAGATGGAGTCCGCCCAGCAGCGGGATATGATTTCCGCCGGGACTGTGGCCCCCCTGTATCTCAACGCCATTGGCGGCCCCTACGCCAATATTGACCTGCTGGCCAAGCTGTGCTATTCCACCGGCGAGCGGTACTCCACCTATTCCAACCCCGAGTTCGACGCCCTGCGCCAGAAAGCGGCCACCACAGTGGACCAGACCGAGCGGGACGCCCTCAACTCCCAGCTGCAGCAGTGGGTTGTGGATGAGGCCGCGGGCCTGTCCCTGTATCAGCCCTCCGCCATCTATGCCTACAGCAGCAAGCTGACCGGCTGGGAGCCCCGGGCCGACGAGATGAAGCTGTTCTTCAACTGCGATCTGGCCTGATGTGAAACACTCTGCCATGTAGAAGAACAACGTGGGGGGACTGAAGGTAAACCGCCAGGTTTCTCCAGTCCCCCCGCGCTATCCGGAGTACGCGGATGGATTCCACCTGACCGGCTGCGGCAGCAGGCTCCGCCTGTGTGAGCGGCCGGAAGCACGCGCCAAGAAAGGTGATACATATGATCCGATATTTAACAAAACGCCTTGCCTACTCGCTGATTGCGGTGCTGGGCATTACGCTGATCGTATTCATTGCATTGAATCTCTCCCGCAATCCGGTGGAATTGATGCTCCCCCCCAGCGCCACCAAGGAGGACATGGAGGAGATGCGGGAGATCATGGGCTTTAACGACCCCATTCTGGTCCAGTACGGACGCTTTTTGAAGGGCGCAGTGGTGGGCGACTTCGGACAGTCCTATAACTACGATGAGCCCGCGCTGGACGTGGTGCTGGAGCGGCTGCCCGCCACCCTCAAGCTGTCCGCCGCCGCGCTGCTGCTGGCCGCGGCCATTGGCATCCCCGCCGGCGTGATCAGCGCCGTCCGCCGGGGCAAGCTGTCCGACGTTCTCATCCGCATCACGGCGCTGGTGGGGCAGTGTATGCCAGGCTTTTGGCTGGGAATTATGATGATGCTCCTCTTTTCCGTCAAGCTGGGCTGGCTGCCCACATCGGCGCAGACCGCTCAGGACGGCGTGGGCGCTTGGAAGGTCATCATCATGCCCGCCATTGCCCTGAGCGTCAACACGGCGGCCACCATCACCCGGCTGCTCCGGTCCAACATGCTGGACGTGATGAACAAGGAGTATATCGACGTGGCCCGCTCCAAAGGTCTGGGGGCCTGGATGGTGGTGATGAAGCACGCCTTCAAAAACGCCATTACCTCCATCATCACCGTGCTGGGAATGCAGATTGCCAACATGGTGGGCGGCGCAGTCATCATTGAAACTGTATTTGCCTGGCCGGGCGTGGGGCGTCTGGCCGTTATGTCCATCACCAACGGCGATTTTATGGTGGTGGAGGCCATTGTCTTTATCCTGGCTGTGGCCTTTGTGCTGGTCAACTTCCTGGTGGATGTGCTGTACTGCGTCATCAATCCCCGGGTCCAGCTGCAGTAAAGGAGGGGCACAGATGAAGGACATCATTTCCAGTCTGATTAAGAGCAAAACCGGACTGATTGGAGCTTTGATCGTTTTGCTGATTGTTCTGTCCATGCTGTTTTCGCCGCTGCTCACCTCCTGGGACCCCAATGAACAGGACATAATGAACAAGTTCCAGGCCCCGGTCTGGGAGCTTACAGAGGAGGAGAACAGCGATTCCGAGGCGCCTGCGCACCTGCTGGGCACCGACCAGCTGGGCCGGGACACTCTGGCCCGTATACTCTACGGCAGCCGGATTACCCTGCTGGTGGCCTTTGGCGGCACCATCTTCGGCGTGCTGATCGGTGTGGTGCTGGGGGCGCTCAGCGGCTATTTTGGCAAGTGGGTAGACGCAGTTATTATGCGCCTGGTGGATATCCAGCTCTCCTTCCCCTTCACCCTGCTGGCCCTGTTTATGGCGGCGGTGCTGGGCAACGGGATACGAAACGTAATCATCATCGCGGCCATCAGCAGCTGGGTCAGGTATGCGCGTCTGGTGCGGGGAGAGTTTCTCTCGCTGAAGGAGATGGAGTATGTAGAGGCTATCCGGGCCCTGGGCGGAACAAACAGCCGGATTATTTTCCGCCACATGCTGCCCAACGTCGTCAGCCCCATTATTGTTCTGGCCACCCTGGAGCTGGCCAAGATTATCCTGATGGAGGCCTCCCTCAGTTATTTGGGCCTGGGCGTCCCCGTCACCATTCCCACCTGGGGCAGGATGCTGTCTGAGGCCCGGAACAGTATAACCAGCGCGCCCTGGCTGGCTGTTTTCCCCGGCCTGATGATCTCCTTTACGGTTCTGGGCGTCAACCTTTTGGGCGACTGGCTCCGGGACTATCTGGATCCCAAGCTGGACGTTTGACGGAGGTGAGAGTAACGTATGAGCACACCGATTTTAACCGTGGAAAACCTTACGGTCACATTTACCACCAAATACGGCCGGGCCGCGGCGGTCAACGACGTCAGCTTCAGCCTGCAGAAGGGGGAGAAGCTGGGCCTGGTGGGTGAGTCTGGCTCAGGCAAGAGCGTGACCAGCAAGAGCATCATCCGCCTGCTGCAAACCCCTCCTGCCCGGATTGAGGGCTCCATCAGGCTGGGGGATGTGGACCTGCTCACCCTGTCAGAGAAGCAGATGCAGAGCTATCGGGGGAACCATGTCTCCATGATTTTCCAGGAGCCCATGGTCAGCCTGAACCCCCTGTATTCCATCGGCAACCAGCTGTCTGAAATTATCCGCCTGCACAGCCCCTGTTCCCGGCAGGAGTGTGAACGGCGGGTGGTTGAGATGCTGCGCACCGTGGGAATCCCCTCCCCCGAGACCCGCCTGCGCCAGTACCCCTTTGAGCTGTCGGGCGGAATGCGGCAGCGGGTGATGATTGCCATGGCTCTGCTGTGCCAGCCCGAGGTGCTGATTGCCGACGAGCCTACCACGGCCCTGGACGTCACCATCCAGGCCCAGATTCTGGACCTGCTGCGGCAGCTCAACCAGGACTTCGGCACCTCCATCATTCTGATTACCCACGACCTGGGGGTTATCGCAGAGATGGCGGACAAGGTGGCTGTGATGTATGCAGGCAGCATTGTAGAGACCGCACAGGTCCGCGACCTGTTCCACAATCCCCTCCACCCCTATACCAGGGGCCTGCTCACCTCCCTCCCCAGTCCTCAGGACGACGGAAGACAGGAGCTGTCCACCATTGAGGGCAACGTGCCCAGCATCTATAATCTGCCCCCCGGCTGCGCCTTCCACAACCGCTGCAAATACGCCCGGGGCATCTGCTCCAGGGAGGTTCCGCCCACCCTCCAGAAGGGGGACCAGTGTGTCAAATGCTGGATGTACGCTGACAAATGGGAACAGGAGGTGCAGGAATGAGCGAGACCGGCACACGCGAGGTGTTAATGGACATCCGCGGCGTAAAGAAGTGGTTCCCTGTCAAGCGCGGCCTGTTCGGCAGAGACAGGCGGTTTGTCAAAGCAGTGGACGATATCAACCTGACCATCCGGAAGGGGGACACGCTGGGCCTTGTGGGAGAGTCGGGCTGCGGCAAGTCCACCCTGGCCCGCAGTATCCTGCGGCTGATTGAACCCACGGAGGGGGAGGTCATATTCCGGGGCGAGGACCTGGTGCGGATGTCCCCCGGCCAGCTGCGCAGCGTCCGCCGGGATATCCAGATCATCTTTCAGGACCCCTACGCATCTCTGAACCCTCGGATGAAGGTGCGGGACATCCTGGCGGAGCCCTTTCTGATTCACGGTCTCTGTGACCGGCAGACGGCACGGAAAAAGGCCTCTGAGCTGGTGGATATGGTGGGGCTGAACCAGGACAGTCTGGGCAAATATCCCCACGAATTCTCCGGAGGCCAGCGCCAGCGCATCTGCATTGCCCGGGCCCTGGCCGTAGAGCCCAAGCTGGTGGTGTGCGACGAGTGTGTGTCCGCGCTGGATGTCTCCATCCAGGCCCAGATTATCAACCTGCTGATGGAGCTGCAGCGCAAGCTGGACCTGACGCTGATTTTTATCTCCCATGATCTGCGGGTGGTGCGCCATATCTCCAGCCATGTGGCGGTGCTCTATCTGGGCAAAATTGTGGAGTACGCCCCAAAGACAGAGCTGTTTTCCGCCCCGAAGCACCCCTATACCCAGGCGCTGCTGTCTGCCATGCCCATTGCCGACCCGGACGCGGATCGCAGACGGATCCGCCTGGAGGGCGACCTGCCCAGCCCCATCGACCAGCCCAGCGGCTGCAGCTTCCACACCCGGTGCCCCATGGCCCAGGAGAGCTGCGCCGCAGACGGCCCCGCCCTGCTGGAGATTTCCCCGGGACACCTCTGCCGCTGCCCCTATGCGGCGGCCGGGAAGGGCGAAGGGGACGGCCTTTAAGAGCTGCGCTCAGGCGGCCGGACAGCGCCGCCATCAAAAAATATAATCTGGAGGGATTGCTATGCAGCCTATTATCACCGTATCGGGGACCCCGCAGGAACAGGGCCGCCAGCAGGGCGAGGCCCTGAAGGAGGTCATTGCCCGCAACATTCGGATGGTGGAGGAGAAGCTGGAAAAGTCGAAGGTGGACATGGAGTTCTACCGGGGCTATATTGCCCGGAACGCCGCCTTTTTGGAGCGCCGGCACCCGGAGCAGATTGAGGAAATCCGGGGCATTGCCGAGGGGGCGGGACTGCCCTATGAGGACCTGCTGACCCTGAACATCCCCGCCTATTTTCTGACAGAGTATTTCGGCCAGGAGTGCAGTATGCTGCTGGTCCGGGCCCCTGCCTCCATAGACGGAAACACCTACCTCATCAAAAACCGCGACATGGGGACCTATATTGAGCAATGTGTGCTCCACCGCAAGCTCCCCCAGGGGGATATTGTGGAGGTAAACGGTGCGGGTACGGTGACCTATCCCGCCACTGGCATGAACAGCTTTGGCCTGGGGGTGGCCACCACCGGCTTCTGGTCTGACCTGGCCAAGCCGGAGCTGGAGGAGATTGGAGACGCCCACATCTTTGTCAATGTCCGGGTGCTGCTGGAGCAGTGCAAAACCGTGGATGAGGTGCTGGAGAGCCTGAAGACCTACCCCAGGATGAACGGACTGAACATTATTGCGGCCGACCCCACCCAGGCCGTGGTCATAGAGACCACCCGGGACAATATGTATATTCAGCGGGATGACGGCTCCGGGGTGCTGTGGCGCACCAACCACTATATGCTGCCCGAGATTTCTCCCCTCAATCCTCCCCCTCAAAGGTATCAATCCACCCACAGCCGCTATGCCCGCATTGGGGAACTGGTGCAGGAGCGGCTGGCCCGGGGCAAAATCCGTTTCCAGGACATTTGGCGCATCATGTCTGACCACGAGAACGGGGTTAATTGTATCTGCCGCCACCCCTCCGAGGGATTCCCCGCCTGGACCGCCTCCTCCAGCATGGTCTGCCTGGAGGACCGGGAGGCCTGGACCACCATCGGCAACCCCTGTGAAAACCTGCGCTATACCAAGCTCTGACAAAGGACGGCGCTTTGGAATGTCCTGGCGGCGTCCGGGGCACGATGATTGGTCTGCCTGCCAATAAAATGCCGGCAAAGGAAGGAAAACACGAATGAATAAGAGTGACCAGCTATATCAAGACTACGTCAAGATTCTCCATGAGGAGCTTCTCCCCGCCATGGGGTGTACCGAGCCCATCGCCATATCCTACTGCGCATCTGTGGCCAGGGAACACCTGTGCGGGAGGGCTGACCGGGTTCTGGTGGAGGCCAGCGGCAACATCATCAAGAACGTGAAGAGTGTTGTGGTCCCCAATACAGACGGCCTGCGGGGAATCCCCGCCGCCGCCGCCGCCGGAGTCGTTGCGGGGGACCCCTCCAGACAGCTGGAGGTAATCGCCCAGGTTACAGAGGAGCAGAAGGCAGAGATGCGCACCTTCCTGGAGCAGATCCCCATTGAGGTCAGGCTTGCCGACACTTCGCTGATATTTGACATTGTGATAACGCTCTATGCCGGGGAGCACTATGCCAAGGTCCGTATTGCCAACTACCACACCAATATTGTCCTTGTGGAGGCGGACGGCAGGGTTTTGAAGGAACGGCCTGTGGAGGAAAACTCCGAGGAGGGCCTGACAGACCGCTCTGCCATGGGGCTGGAGACCATCCTGGAATTTGCCAACACAGTGGACCTGGATGATGTCCGGGATGTGATTGCCCGTCAGATTGAATACAACACGGCGATTGCCGAGGAGGGCCTGCGGGGGAACTACGGCGCCAATGTTGGCTCGGTTTTGCTGGCCGTCAACGGAGACGATGTGAAGACCCGGGCCAAGGCCCTGGCCGCGGCAGGCTCCGATGCCAGAATGAACGGCTGTGAGCTGCCCGTGGTCATCAACTCGGGCAGCGGAAATCAGGGGATCACAGCCTCTGTTCCGGTCATTGTGTACGCCAGAGAGATGGGGGTCAGCGAGGAGAAAATGTACCGGGCGCTGGTCCTCTCCAACCTGCTGGGCATCCACCAGAAAACGGGAATCGGGCGGCTGTCCGCCTATTGCGGCGCAATCAGCGCCGGCGCTGCCGCCGGCTGCGGCATCGCCTATCTGAAGGACGGAAGCAGAGACGCCATTGCCCACACCCTGGTCAATGCGCTGGCCATCATCTCCGGTGTGATCTGCGACGGGGCTAAGGCCTCCTGTGCCGGCAAAATTGCCGCCGCAGTGGACGCGGGCCTGCTGGGCTACGATATGTACTGCCAGGGCCAGCAGTTCCTGGGTGGTGACGGCATTGTAAAAAAGGGCGTGGAAAACATGATTGCCAGCGTAGGACAGCTGGGCCGCATCGGAATGCGCGGGACCGACCATGAGATTTTGAACATCATGCTGTCATAGCAGGGTAACCGCCCGTTCCGGCGGCTGCCGGCCTTGCAGCGGTCCCGCCGGAGCACCCCTGACAAACAGGTATCCCCCAAAGCTATAGAGCTTTGGGGGATGCTTTTTAGTTTTCTGGTGTAATCGCCAAGGCCCCGCACAGCATCACGGGAGAGGGGCGGACGCTCCGGCACCGCACGGACCGCCGTACAGCCAGGTGCAGCCGGTGTTCACGCCGGTGACGGTATGGCGGTAGGCCGCCATAAAGCCGGAGGCGGGGTGGTTGTCCGGGCGTGTGACATGCTTCAGGCGCCGGGCAAGCTCCTCCTCACTGACCTCGAGGTGAATGGTGTGGCGGTCAATATCGATTTCAATCATATCCCCGTTTTGAACGGCGGCAATGGGGCCGCCGTCCCAGGCCTCGGGGGTCACATGGCCGATGCAGGGGCCGCGGGTTGCGCCGGAGTACCGGCCGTCCGTCACCATAGCCACGCTGGTATGCAGGCCCATTCCAACCAGCATGGCGGCGGGGATGGACATTTCCCGCATACCCGGCCCGCCCTTGGGGCCTTCGTAACGGATGATCAGCACACAGCCGGGCTGAATGTCCTTGTTTGCCATGGCGGCGCGCAGGTCGTCTTCAGAGTCGAAGCAGACGGCGGGGCCGCGGTGGTGGAACATCTCGGGCACTACGCCGCTCTTTTTCACCAGACAGCCGCCGGGGGCCAGATTGCCGTACAGCACGGCGTAGCAGCCGTCTGGGTAGAGGGGATCCTGGCAGGTGTGGATGATCTCGGGGTTTACAGGGCGGTGGAAGTGATCCAGAAAATCTCCGACGGTCCCCCCCATCCCCAGCCGGCAGTCCAAATTCAGATGGGCCCGGATGGCTGACATGGTGGCGCCCACGCCGCCGGCCTTGTAGTAGTCATAGATGCTGTACTGGCTGCTGGGCTTGAACTTTGCCACGCAGGGCACGCCGCGCTGGATTTCGTCAAACCTGCCCAGGTCCATCTCAATCCCCATCACATGTGCAATGGCACAGACGTGCAGCTGGGCGTTGGTGGAGCCGCCGGTGGCGGCTGTATGCCGCAGGCCGTTGATGAGGCTCTCCTCGGTTACAATATCCGAAAAACGGACCTGTTCCTTGGTCAGGGTGACGATGCACTCCCCCACGTCCCGGGCCTGCTTGTACTTGGCGCTGGAGCAAAACAGCATGGTGGTGCTGTCAATGGGACAGACGCCGATGACCTCGGCAAACACGCCCATGGTGTTTGCCGTCCCGTACATGGAGCAGGTGCCGCAGGAGTGACAGATATTTTCGCGGAAACGGGTAAAGGTCTCCTCGTCAATCCGCTCCACGTTGCGGGCGCCGATGGCCTCTTTCAGGTCGGGGGTGACGTAGGTGCCCTCGGCGGACTCATAGGGAATCATGCTGCCGGCGGTCAGAAAGAGGCTGGGCCTGTTCAGGGCGGCGGCGGCCATGAGCATACCGGGCACAATCTTGTCGCAGCTGCACAGAAATACCATGCCGTCGAAGCCGTGGGCGCGGGCCATGGCCTCGATGGAGGCGGCGATCAGGTCACGCTGGGGCAGAACCGTGTGCATACCGTCCCCCTGGGCCATGCCGTCACAGGGGGCGGGTACGTTAAACTCCGCGGGAACACCGCCGCCGGCCCAGATTCCCTCCTTGACAAACTCCACCAGCTGCTTGAACGGGCGATGGCCGGGATTCACGTCGGTGTAGGAGCTGGCAATGCCGATGACAGGCTTTCTCAAGTCGCTGGTGCGATAGCCGCAGGCATTCATCAGGCCTGTATAATAGCCCTCCTGAGGCGCGTCAGGGCTGCGGCTGCCCATCCATTTTTCCATAATATCCTCTCCTTGTCCGCTGCCGGGCTGCAGTACCCTTCTGTTTGCGGCCTGTGATCTGACACCGATGCTTGCAGGCTGCGTCATCAGTTCAATCATTATATCAAGCGCGGTTTTGAAATGCAATATGAAATGCCCAGGGCGGGGCGGGGCTGCCCTGTGAAAAACTATTGAAAAACGGTTCGGAAATCTATATAATAAAAAGAAAGAACATTCGGACGGAGGCTGGTTATGGAACAGAGACGGAGGTGGACGGTGGCTGTCTGGGGGACGCGGGGCGCGGTTCCCATGGCGGCGGCGGATTTTTTGGAGTACGGCGGCAACACGTCATGTATATCTGTAGACTGCGGCGGGGAGCTGGTGGTATTGGACGCGGGCAGCGGCATCATTGGCCTGGGCGAGCAGCTGTCCAGACAGAACACGCCAAAGAAGCTCCACCTGCTGATCAGCCATTTCCATCTGGACCACATCACCGGTCTGACAGGGTTTCGGCCGCTGAACGACCCGACGGCTGAAATTCACCTCTATGGAGAGGGGAGGGGCAGCTTGAGCTTCCAGGGCCTGCTGGAGCAGATCCTCGGTCCGCCCTATTGGCCCGTTGGCCTGCGGGATTTCAGGTCCAGGGTGAGCTTTCATGAGATTGCCCCTGGAGAGCGGTTTTCCCTGTCGAACGGATTGACCGTGGACACAATGCGCGCAAACCACCCGAACCAGAGCCTGATTTACCGGCTGGAGGGGGAGGGAAGGCGGATTGTATATACCCTGGACTGTGAGATGGGGGACGGCATGGAGGCCCGGCTGGCGGAATTTGCCAGGAACTGCGGCCTGCTGATTTGGGACGCAAACTTTGCTCCGGCAGACCTGATTCGGGGCTGGGGGCATTCCACCTGGGAGCAGGGCGCTGCGGTGGGCCGGGAGGCCGGCGCCGCCATGGTGCTGATGACCCATTTTTCCCACAGCTACACCGATGAATTTTTGCGGGAGCAGGAGCGCGTAGCCATGGCAGCGGACTGCGCCGTACGCTTTGCCAGGGAAGGAATGGAGATTGTGTTATGAATGAGGCGGATGTTAAAAAGCTGCTGAAAATTGGTGTTCTGCTCTCCGCGGAGCGGGACCTGAACCGTTTGCTGGAGCGCATTCTGGAATGTGTGATGGACCTGGCCAGCTGCGACGCGGGAACACTGTACCTTCTGGACGGCGGCTCTCTGCGCTTTCGGATCATGCGCAACCGCACCCTGAAAACCTATTCCGGAGCGGACGGAGTGGAACCGGACCTGCCGCCGGTGCCCCTGAGCCGGGAGAGCGTCTGTGCTCTGGCGGTGCTGGATGATAAGACCATCCGCATTGAGGACGTGAAGCACTGCGCAGAATATGACCTGACAGGCCCCATCCGCTATGACGCCATGACGGGGTATAACACGGTGTCCATGCTGGTGGTGCCCATGCGCAACCGGGAGGGGGAGACCATCGGTGTCCTCCAGCTCATTAACGCCATGGACGAGGAGGGAAATATCTGCGCCTTCAGCGATGACATGACCCTGGTGCTGGAATCTGTGGCCTCACAGGCGGCCATCACCCTGCAGAACGTCCGGTATATTGCGGAAATCAAGGAGCTGTTCCAGTCCTTTGTCCGGGTGATGTCCTCCGCCGTTGACGAGAGAACACCCTATAACGGCAGCCACACCCGCCATATGGCGGCCTGCGGCGACCGGTTTATCGACTATCTCAACAGCCTTGAGAGCCCTCCCCCCTTTCCCCCCAGCAGGAAGGAGGAGCTGCTGATGAGTATCTGGCTCCACGATGTGGGCAAGCTGGTGACCCCCCTGGAGGTTATGAACAAGATGGCCCGGCTGCTGCCTGAACAGTACACAGCCTTTACCCACAGGATGGAGGTCATTCGCCTCCGGGCGGAAATTGACTGTCTGGCGGGCCGCCTCACCCGGGAGGAGAGCCAGGCCGTAGTCAGCCGGAGCCGGGAGGCGGCGGAGCTGGTGGACGCGGTCAATTCCGCCGGCTTTGTCACTGATGAGCGGCTGGAGGCCGTGGGAGAGCTCCGGCGGCGGACCTATACCGGCGAGAGGGGCGAGGTGCTGCCCTGGCTGACGGAAGAGGAGTATGCCATGCTGTCCATCCGCAAGGGGACCCTCTCGGACGGGGAGCGGCAGATTATGGAGGAGCACGTGACGGTGACTGACAAGCTGCTGTCGCAGATTCGCTTCTCCTCTGAGCTGTCCCATGTGCGGGAGTGGGCGGCGGCTCACCATGAGCTGCTCAACGGCTCGGGCTATCCCAGGCACTGGAGGGGGGAGGAGATCCCCTATGAGGTGCGGATTATCACCATTTTGGACATCTTTGACGCGCTGGTTGCGGACGACCGGCCCTATAAGCCCGGGATGCCTGTGGAGAAGGCCCTTTCCATTCTGGAGATCATGGCGGAAAAGGAGGGGAAGCTGGACCAGGCATTGACGCGGCTGTTTATTGAGAGCAGATGCTGGGAGTCGGAGCTCCCCCGCGGAAAAGAGTATGAGATGAGGAGATGTGTGCAATGAAGAGAAGGATACTGTCTTTCCTGCTGGCGTTTTGTCTGCTGGCCGGTCTGCCGGTCCCCGCACTGGCTGCGGAGACCGCGGCGGTGATTCGGCTTACGAAGACCACGGGGACGGTGAAGGTGAGCAAGAGCAGCGGGAAGTCCCTGACCCTGATGAGCAATATGCGGCTGTACAACGGCTACCACGTCACCACGTCGTCCAAGAGCTACGCATGGCTGAATCTGGACGACACAAAGCTCCTCAAGGAGGACGCGGCCAGCGAGGTGGAGGTGCGCAAGAGCGGCAAGAAGCTGGAGGTCAACGTCTGTTCAGGCAGCGTGTTTTTCGATGTGTCGGAAAAGCTGAAGGACGACGAGAGCCTGAACATCAGCACCTCGACGATGATCGTGGGCATCCGCGGCACCGCAGGCTATGTACAGGTGGTGGACCGTTGGACCACGCGGGTCTGCATTCTGGAGGGGGAGGCCCAGTGCTCTGTGGCGGACCCGGTGACGGGCCAGGTGAAGACCGAGTCCATCCGCAGCGGCGAGACGGCGCAGTGCGTGGTCTATCCCCAGGACCGGGCGGGGGACAAGTGCGACATTTTGATGGGTCAATGCACCGTGGAGGAGATCCCGGGCTTTGTGGTGGTGGACCTGGTGCGGGATATTCCGCTGTGCGACAGGATTGAAGAGGCCTCCGGGCTGGACATCACCCGTGAGCTGGCAGCCGTGGCGGGCGGCGACCCCAGCGGGCGGATGCCCGGAGGAGAGAGCGCCACCCCCGAGGTGCTGGGGGAGTCGGACCGGCGGGAGGACCGGGACGAGGCCGAGCTGCAAGAAAAGCAGAAAGAGGTGGAGACGGAGGAGAAGAAGCAGGCGGGGAGCGTCTCCCCGGATAAGGCCCTGCCCAAGGACCCGGGCCGGCCCTCCGGCGGCGGAGGCGGAGGCGGAGGCGGGGGAGGCACAGTCCCCCCGCAGAAGGAGCAGACCATGAAGCTGACAGACGTTCAGGTTCAGGAGCTGCTGGGGCAGGCGAACGCCGTCTCTGTTGCGCCCAATCCAAACGCAGCCACCTCTAACGAAAACACCCTGGAGGTGAATACCGGGCTGAACGTTGCGGCGGGGAAGACGCTGACCCTGCAAAGCGGCGTGGATGTGGAGGTTGCGGCGGGAAAGAGCCTCCAGGTGCACGGGACCCTGACGGCGGATAACCTCCGAAATGACGGCGCTGTCACCGTCACCAGCAGCAACACCCTGCGGCTGCGGGGAAATCTGACCAGCTCCGGCACGCTGGCTGTGACCAGCCAGGGCCGGGTGGTGGTGGACGGTACCTTTACCCGGACCGGGGGGCTGAACCTCACCCGGGGGGCCGCGGTGCTGGCCAAGAGCTTTGCCCCCGGCGCGGCCCCGGACGGCTGGGTGGTGTCCAATACACCGGACAGCTCCGGGTATTACTCGCTGGTCCCTGTCAACTCCGTCCCTGTGCGGTTTGACGCCAACGGCGGCACCTTCAGCAGCGGCGCGGCGGAGACCATCCTCCAGACGCAGGGGGACGGAACCATCCCCAACTGGCCGGACAAACCCGTTCAGACAGGCTATGTCTTCACGGGCTGGTTCGACGCCCCAACCGGCGGCGCCCAGATCGCCCAGGACCACGTCTTTACCGCTGAAACCGCGCTTTACGCCCAGTGGGCGGCCGATACCATTACCTGGAGCTACGACCAGCCCACCAAAACCCTCACCATCTCCGGCGCGGGGCCGATGCCGGATTACAGCTCCTCCAATCGCCCACCCTGGGCCGCGCATGAGGGCGAGATGGAGCAGGTCGTGATTAATTCCGGCGTGACCAGCATTGGAGATTTGGCTTTCTATAACTGCACCAACCTGACCAGCATTACCATCCCTGAGGGCGTGGAAAGCATTGGAAGTAGTGCTTTCTGGAACTGCACCAGTCTGACCAACATCACCATTCCCAACAGTGTGACCAGCGTTGGGGGGGCTGCCTTCTGGAACTGCACCAGTCTGACCAGTGTTGACATCCCTGATGGCGTGACCAGTATTGGAGGCAGTACCTTCGATGGCTGCACCAACCTGACCAGCGTCACCATTCCTGACAGCGTGACCAGCATTGAATATTCTGCCTTTTTCGGCTGCTCCAGCCTGACCGGCATCACCATCCCTGATGGCGTGACCAGCATTGGAAATAGTGCCTTCAGCGGCTGCGCGGCCCTGACCAACATCAATATTCCCAATAGCGTGACCAGCATTGAGGATTCTGCCTTTTTCTATTGCTCCAGCCTGATCAGCATCACCATCCCTGATGGCGTGACCAGCATTGGAGGTAATACCTTCGATGGCTGCAGTAGTCTGACCAACGTCACCCTCCCCGGCACCCTTACCAGCATTGGAGAGAATGCTTTCTTCAGCTGCGATGCCCTGACCAGCATCACCATCCCTGATGGCGTGACCAGCATTGGAAATTCTGCTTTCGGATACTGCCACAAACTGACCAGGGTCACCCTCCCCGGCACCCTTACCAGCATTGGTAATTCCGCCTTTATCGTGTGCGACAAGCTGACAGACATCTACTTCGGCGGCACGCGGGCGCAGTGGGAGAACAATGTTACAAAAGGGGCATCCGCGATTCCCAACGGCGTGACCGTCCACTTCACCGACGAATTTTTATGGAGCTACAACCCGGTCGCAAAAATCCTCACCATCTCCGGCCCGGGGCCGATGCCGGATTACAGTTCCTCCAACCGCCCGCCCTGGGCCGCGCATGAGGGCGAGATGACGCAGGTCGAGATCGGTTCCGACGTGACCAGCATTGGAGATTTGGCTTTCTATAACTGCACCAACCTGACCAGCATTACCATCCCTGAGGGCGTGGAAAGCATTGGAAGTAGTGCTTTCTGGAACTGCACCAGTCTGACCAGTGTTGACATCCCTGATGGCGTGACCAGTATTGGAGGCAGTACCTTCGATGGCTGCACCAACCTGACCAGCGTCACTATCCCTGATAGCGTGACCAGCATCGGAGAGTATGCTTTCAACAGCTGCGGCAGCCTGACCAGCATCACCATCCCTGATGGCGTGACCAGCATTGAAGCGTATACCTTCGGTGGCTGCAACAACCTGACCAGTGTCACCATTCCCGACAGCGTGACCAGCATTGGAGAGTATGCCTTCAACAGCTGCGCCAGCCTGACCAGCATCACGATCCCTGATGGCGTGACCAGCATTGAGACGTATACCTTCAATGGCTGCATCAGCCTGACCAGCGTCAACATTCCCGAGGGCGTGACCAGCATTGGAGATTCTGCCTTCGGATACTGCACCAGCCTGACCAACATCATTATCCCTGAGGGCGTGACCAGCATTGAAAATTTTGCCTTCGAGGGCTGCAGGAGCCTGACCAGTGTCACCCTCCCCGGCACCCTTACCAGCATTGGTAATTCCGCCTTTATCGTGTGCGACAAGCTGACAGACATCTACTTCGGCGGCACGCGGGCGCAGTGGGAGAACAACGTTACAAAAGGGGCATCCGCGATTCCCAACGGCGTGACCGTCCACTGCACCGACGAATTTTTATGGAGTTACAACGATGTCGCAAAAATCCTCACCATCTCCGGCCCGGGGCCGATGGATGATACGAACCCCTGGTCTGCATCTGCTTCCGGAGCGGAGAAGGTGATTATTAAGGATGGTGTGACCAGTATCAGCAAAGACGCGTTCGTTAACTACAATAAGCTTACCAGCGTGACAATTCCTAAGAGCGTAACCAGTATTGGAGAAGCCGCGTTTGGCAACACTGGCCTGACCGACTTTACCATCCCTGACAGCGTGACCAGCATCGGCATGGATGCGTTCAGGCAGTCTAAACTGGTTACCGTCACGATTCCCGGCAGTGTGACCAGTATTGGTATAAACGCGTTCGCTGAAGGTGATTTGACGGATATTTACTATCAGGATACCAGAGAGAAATGGAACGCCCTTGGCTACGTCACCAGCGCTGCCGTCCACTGCACCGACGACTTTGCGTGGAGCTACGACAATACCACAAAAACCCTCACCATCTCCGGCCCGGGGGCAATGCCGAACTATGAAACCCCTGAAAATCGGGAGTGGATTGGCCGTGTGCCCGAGGTTGAGAAAGTTGTCATCGAAGATGGCGTTACCCGTGTGGGGATCTCTGCCTTTGAGGGGTGCATAAACCTGAACACAGTCACCATCCCTGGCAGTGTAACTGGTATCGGCAGCAAGGCCTTTGGAAACTGCACCGCTCTGACAGACGTCTATTTTGGCAGCACCAAGGCGCAATGGCAGGCGCTTGTGGAAAACAGCAACTTCACAATGCCCCCCGTGACCATCCACTGCACCGACGGTGACCTGCAAACCTACAAGATCACCCTGGAGGCGAACGGCGGGAAATTCCCCGATAATGGGGATCAGTACATAATCGGAACGGAGCTGGACGGAACAACGTCGGTCGATTTTGAGAACGACATGCC
Organism: Lawsonibacter sp.; assembly: GCA_022791075.1. Lineage (GTDB taxonomy): Bacteria > Bacillota > Clostridia > Oscillospirales > Oscillospiraceae > Lawsonibacter. Next base: position 32,683 of record JAAVYL010000086.1, read on the forward strand.
AGCCCCGCCGGATGAGCAGCATGTGTCCGTTGGCTGGTTTACTGCCCCCACCGGCGGTGAGAGAATTCTCAATGGCCACGTCTTTACAGCAGATACCACCCTCTACGCCCAGTGGGCGACCGACACCATTACCTGGAGCTACAACCAGGACACAAAAACCCTCACCATCTCCGGCGCGGGACCAATGCCGGATTACAGCACCTCCGACCGCACGCCCTGGGCCGCGCATGAGAGCGAGATGACGCAGGTCATAATCAATTCCGGTGTGACCAGCATTGGACGCGATGCCTTCCTGGATTGCAGCAGCCTGACCGGCATCACCATCCCTGAGGGCGTGACCAGCATTGGAGGGTATGCTTTCAGCAGATGCAGTAATCTGACCGGTGTCATCCTCCCCGGCACCCTTACCAGCATTGGTGAATACGCCTTTAACGGGTGCAGCATGCTGACAGACATCCACTTCGGCGGCAAGAGGGCGGAGTGGGAGGCCCTCAGCGTTACGCTTCCTACGGACGAGAGCGGAGCCACGTTTACTGCAGTCCACTGTACGGATGACCCGGGCTGGGTCTATGACGACGCGACGAAAACCCTGACAATAATAGATCTCAACGGCGGCTGGAGTGCCAGCAAGGATACCGTGGAGCATGTCATTGTGGTGGAGGGACCAACCTACATCAATGACACACTGTTTCAGTCCTGCACCGCTCTGAAAACCGTCAAGCTGCCCAGCAGTCTGACTCAGATCAACACGGATGCTTTTGCCGGCTGTGTGAACCTGGTGAGCGTCACAATGCCCAATGTGAGGATCATATATGAGCGCGCATTTCAGAACTGCAGCAGTCTGGAGAGCCTGACCCTCCCCGGCAGCTTGAGCATACTCAGCGGGGATGTGTTTAATGGGTGCACCAGCTTGAACAGTATCACATTTGGCGGAACAAAGGCGGAATGGGGAAAATTTGCGGACAAAGTCCCCAGTGGAGTGGTTGTCATCTGCACAGACGGTAGCGTAACCACCCCCTAAGCCGAGAGAAGGAGTGACCACGATGTCCAAAAAATTAAGATGGGCCGCCCTGCCGGCGGCACTCGCCCTTGCGCTGACCCTTCCTCTCCCTGTTCGCGCCGCCGGAACAGGGTACAGCGACGTGCCCCAGGGGGCGTGGTATGCGGAGGCGGCGGCGTACTGCCGGGAGCACGGTCTGCTCTACGGCACCGGAGAGGACCGGTTCTCCCCCGAACTGCCGGTGTCCCGGGGGATGCTGGCCGCGGTGCTGCACCGGCTGGCGGGCTCTCCGGCGGCGGCGGGGGAGCTCCCCTTCACCGACGTGGCCCCCGGCGCATGGTACGCAGACGCGGTGCGCTGGGCCGGCCAGCGCGGCTATATGAGCGGCTATGGAGAAGGCCTGTTCGGGCCTGAGGACCCTGTCACCCGGGAGCAGCTGGCGGCGGTCCTCTGGCGCTACGCCGGCAGTCCCGCCGCCCAGGCGGAGGACTTTGCCGACGAGGGGGAGATTGCCCCTTACGCCCTGCCGGCCGTGGACTGGACCCGGTCCGCCGGGCTGATCAGCGGCGTGGGGGACAACCGCTTTGCCCCCGGGGCGGGCGCGGCCCGGAGCCAGCTGGCCGTCATTCTGATGAATTTTTCCGGCCTGAGCAGGGTCACCTCGGTGAGCGCCATAGACGTGATGTGCCAGCCCTGCGGCGTTGCCGCCATGCCGGACGGCTCGCTGCTGGTGACAGATCAGTATAACAAGGTGATCTGGCGGGTGACAGAGGGCAGGAGCAGTCCCTTTGCCGGAGCCGACACCGTGGAGGACGTCTACGGCCAGCCTGTGGGCGGCTACCACGACGCCGCCCTGCTCAAGAGCCTCTTTAAGGACCCGTGGGCCATTGCTCCCTTTCTGGGGGGCTGGGCGGTGTCAGATGCGGAGAACGGTGTGGTGCGCTTCCTCCGCCCGGATGACAGCGGAACGGTAAACCGCACCGGAGTGACCGACCTTGGGGTCAGCTTCGACCATCCCACCGGCCTGGCGGCCGATGATGCGGGCAGTCTCTATGTGTCAGATACCTTTTTGGGGGTTGTGAAAAAGATTACCCCCGCCGGCCAGGTATCCACCTGGGCCTCCGGTCTGACGGAGCCTATGGGCCTGTGCTGGGCAGACGGCTCCCTCTACATTGCCGAGTGCGGCGGCAACCGCATTTTGAAGGTGGGCGGAGACAAAAAGGTAACGGTTGCCGCGGGCAGCGGCACTGAGGGCGAAGCCGACGGCCCCGCTGCCCAGGCCTCCTTCTCCGGTCCCAAGGGGGTCGCTGTGGCCGCGGACGGCACGATTTACGTAGCGGATACGGACAACGGTACGGTGAGGCGGGTGCGGGACGGCCAGGTGACCACCATTCTCTCCCGGGATCCCCGTGACGTGACAGCCCTCTTCCCTGCGGCCCCCACCGGCCTGCTGATTCAGGGCAATACGCTGTATATCTCAGACACCTTTGCCCGGAAGCTGCTGGCCCTCCCCCTGGACTGAGAGGGGGAGCTGTATGAAAAAAAGTCTGCGCACTCCCCTGGCAGCCCTGGCCGCGGCGGCTGTGATGACCCTGCTGGCGGCCTCCGGCCTGCTGAACAAGGCGGACTGGGCCGCCTCAGACGCCTGGTACCAGAGCCGCAGCGCCCCGGAGGAGGATATTGTCCTGGTGGGCATCGACCAGCGGGCCGTGGATGAGATCGGCCCCTATCAGGAGTGGGGCCGGGACATTATCACCATGGCCATTGAGGCCCTGAATGAGTCTGAGGACTGCCGCCCGGCGGCTATCGCTGTGGACGTCCTCTATGCGGGTGAGACGGACCCGGAGACGGACCAGTGGCTGGCAGAGGCTGCCGGCAGCTATGACAATGTGGTGACGGCCTGCGCCGCCCAGATTGCGGACACCTTCCAGGAGAGCGGCGAGGGCCTCTTCCGCCGGGAACGGTTCACCATCCTGGGCCTGGAGGAGCCCTACGCCGCCCTCCGTCAGGCCACCACCCAGGGGCATATCAACGCCATGCTGGACACGGACGGCATCCTTCGCCACCATTTGCTCTACCTGGACCTGCCCGACGGGCGGCGCCTCCCTTCCATGGCGCTGGCGGCGGCGGAGAAGTACTGGGAATTTCACGGTCTGGAGCCTGTGGCCCCGCCCCCCACTGACGGCCACGGCTTCTGGTATCTGCCCTTTGCCGGAGAGCCGGGAGATTTTGATGCGGGAATCTCTGTGGCCGACCTGGTGGCGGGGGAGGTCCCGGCGGATTACTTTGCCGGAAAGGTGGTCTTCATTGGCCCCTATACCGTGGGCCTTCAGGACAACTATGTCACTTCGGCGGACCACGCACGGCCCATGTACGGCGTGGAGTATCAGGCCAACGCAGTCCAGGCGCTCCTTCTGGGCGAACACAAGGGGGAGGTGGGGGACGCCCCCCAGCTAGCGGTGCTTTTTGCGGTGCTGCTGGTCTCCTTCATTCTGTTCTGGCAGCGGGGCGTTGCGCTGTCCACTGCGCTTTGGGCTGCGGTCTGCGGCGGCTGGCTGGCGCTGAGCCGCCTGCTGTACGGCCAGGGCCTAGTGCTGCACGTGATATGGATCCCTCTGGGGGTTACGATTCTCTATGTGGCGTGTATCGCCTTGAATTACATCCGTTCGGCCCTGGAGAAGCGGCGGGTCACCGCCACCTTTAAACGCTATGTGGCCCCGGAGATTGTCAACGAGATTCTGAAGGAGGGCTCCGACGCCCTGGAGCTGGGCGGAAAACTGACAAACATTGCGGTGCTGTTTGTGGACGTCCGCGGCTTTACCACCATGTCCGAGCGGCTCCAGCCCAAGCAGGTGGTAGAGATTTTAAACCGCTATCTGACCCTGATTGCCGACTGTATCCTGAAAAACGGCGGCACCCTGGATAAGTTTGTAGGGGATGCGGCCATGGCCTTCTGGGGGGCGCCGCTGCCCCAGGAGGACTATGTGATGCAGGCGGTGAAGGCAGCGGCGGACATGGTCAGCGGCTCCAGAGCCCTGTCTGAGGAGCTGATGGAACGGTTTGGCCAGACGGTATCCTTCGGCATCGGCATTCATATGGGGGACGCCGTGGTGGGCAATATCGGTTCCCCGCAGCGGATGGACTACACCGCCATCGGCGACACGGTGAATACCTCCGCCCGGCTGGAGGCCAACGCCCCCGGCGGGACCATCTACATCTCCCGTGCGGTGGCTGAGCAGCTGGAGGGCCGTATCCGCGTGACCTCTCTGGGAGACAGCGTGAAGCTGAAGGGAAAGGCCGAGGGCTTCGAGGTGCTGATTATGGAGGAAATTTTGTGAGAATTCCGCCCGCCGTGCTTTCCGGCGGGCGGTTTTTTGCTGCCTGCGGCCAGGTTGGCTCCCCCACGGCCGGCCGGTTTTTGCCGCCCTCTGGAGAATTCCTCCAAATTTAGAAAAAGAGTATTGTCAAGGGAAATAAAGGAGTGTATAATACATCTCCGAAGCGACAGTGAGCGGAACCGGTCTGGAGGGAAGTGATTGTTCTGGATGACACCAAAATGCGGATTGTTCTTGCAACTATGAAGGCGGTGCGTCAGTATGGCCTGGAGGGGGTGCGCATCCAGAACGTCAGTGAGCTGGCGGGAATTTCTCCGGGGGCGCTGTACCGCTACTTCGAGAGCAAGGACCAAATGATTGTGGAGTGCTTCACCTATGTGGATAAGCAGGCGGCGGCAATTTTTGATCACCTGAAATTCAACCCCCTCACCATGCTCAGCAACCCTATGGGAGCGGTGAAAAGCCTGTGGCTGCCCTATTTCCGCTTTTGGACCTCTCACCCGGACGAGACCATCTTTTATCACCGCTTTCGAGACAGCGCCTTTTTTCCAAAATATGATAAGACTCGGGATTTAACCTATTTTAATACATTTATCCAAATGGTCCGCCTTTTTAAAAGAGCCTTTCCGGCGCTGGACAAAATCAATCAGGACCTGCTGTGGCTCCATGTCCTCACCTCCACGGTGATGTATGCCAAATATGTGGTAGAGGGCATCCTGCCCAACAACCAGGAGACAGAGGATACCGTGTTTCAGCTGCTGACCATAGGCCTGAGCGGCTATCTGAAGCCTAAGAAGCCCCCGGAGAAGCGGGGCTGAGAGACACCCCGCCGGGGGGTGTCTTTGACCTGTGTAAGTAAATATTTATTTTTAATGCCGGAAGCATCCGTTGTTTCCCTGGCTAAACAACCCGATGAGGAGTGTTTCGTGATGGAAAAAATACTGATTGTTGACGACAGCCTTGTGCAGGCCTCCCAGCTGAAGTCCATCCTGGAGGACGAGTACGAGGTCTCTATTGCGCAGACGGCAGAGGACGGGCTGTCCCGTGTGGGCAGTGAAAACTTTTCCCTGATCCTGCTGGATGTGGTGATGCCGGGAATGGACGGCTTTACGCTGCTGAAGAAGCTGCAGGAGGAAATCATTACCCAAAGCATTCCGGTTATCCTGATTACCAGCCTCTCTGATGCGGCCAGTGAGCAGCGCGGACTTGTGCTGGGAGCGGTTGACTATATTACAAAGCCCTTCAAGTCTCTGATTGTAAAGGCCAGGGTCAACACACACATTAAGCTGTATAATTACCGCCGGCTGGCGGAGCGGCAGTCCATGACCGATCAGCTGACCGGCATTGCCAACAGGCGCAGGTATGAGCGGTACAGCGCGGTAAAGTGGCATGAGGCCACCCGGCTGCAGATCCCCTTTTCCATATGTATGTTTGATATTGACCACTTTAAGGTATATAACGACAAGTTTGGCCATCCCGCCGGCGACAAGGTGATTGCGGCCGTCGCAAAAACCGTGTCCTCCCACCTGAACCGCAATACGGATTTTTTTGCCCGCTACGGCGGAGAGGAATTTGTGTCCATTATCCTGGGCTCAGAGTCGGAAAAGGTGTTTGCACATCTGAAAAGAATCCGGCAGGCGGTGGAGGACCTCCATATTGCCCATGATCCCTCCATATCTGAGTGGGTCACGGTCAGCGTGGGAGGGATTACGGTGATTCCTCCGGTGGACGGCTCCTATGCATATTACTTGAAGGTGGCGGACACAATGCTGTACGATGCCAAAAAGCATGGCCGGAACAAGGTTGTCTGGGCCGATGAGCAGATGAGACAGCTGTGGGAGAAATAACGGCCTCTCCTGCAGCCGCAGGAGGGCGGAACGTATCTGATACAGGAGGTATTTTGTGAAGCTGTTTGACTTGTTTGGAAGACGGACAAAGGAGCAGCCGGCCCAGGAGAGCGAAAAAGCGGATGGGACAGAGGATATGGAGCTCTACTCCGGTATGCGGGTGGAGGTGACAACGTTTGAGGGGCGTCTGCTGTTTGTGGCAAAGCTGCTGGGCCTGCACGGAAAAAAGGCGGAGCTGCATCAGTATTCCGAGGCCGGACTTTCCCGGGAGGAGGAGAGTGAGCCTCTTCCGGTCAAGATCCGCGGGTACAGCGACCATGAGCGAAAGGCTGTATATATGGAGGGCGTCATTACGCCCCTGCCTGACAGCAAATGGGCAGTGGAGGAGCTGACGGTCTGCAAAATCAGCAACGACCGCGCCTTTTTCCGGCTCAGCACAAATCTGGAAGCCACAGCTACCATGTTCAGCGGCCTGGAGATGGGGGAGAAGCCCTGCCGGCTGCTGAATATCAGCGTGGGCGGAGCCAGCATCAGCTCCACTTACAGATACCATATGGGAGACAAGTTTTTGCTGAAGGTCAAGCTGCTGGAGGACAGGCCGATTTCTGCGATCTTCAGCCAGGTTGTGCGTATTATCGAGAAGGAGGACGCTGAATACGAATATGGCTGCCAGTTCCTGGAGCTGACCGAGGAGGACGAGGGAAAGATCACACAGAATATCTTTGCTGTCCAGCGCCAGAAGCGGGCCCGGTACTGAAGTGCCCGTGAACCCTGCCGGAGCGAAACCTGATAAATCCAGAGAGTATTTAATAATCTGATTATTTCAAACAGGAATGCTTGATGCGGAGAGGAGGTCCGCACAGAACAAGGAACCTGAAAAAGCGAGGCTGGCGCTTTTTCAGGTTCCTTGTTCTGTATATAGTTTGGCTGAGTAGAATAGAGTCTTCTCATTTTCTGCAAAAAGCTGGTCATTGATGACATTCAGGTCGGTGCGGTGGAGAATTCCATGGGAGATAATAGCATCCCGTTTAAACCTGGGGTAGAGCTGAGCGTAGGTGGCCTGCTAAAGAATTTGCTGCGTCTGCTCCAGGGTGGCCTCCAGACTGATGCACAGGCAGAGCAGCCTGTCACGGGAGGGGATGCGCCGGCCGGCAAAGATCTGGTGGAAATACACCTCGCTCATACCGGCCTGCCGGGCCAGACTGGCCTTGGAGAGCTTGCTGCTTTGACAGAGCTCTCTCAGCTGCCGGAGGAAATCTGCGTTGGCGAAATATTGCGTGTTTTCAGTGATATAGTCCTCAAGACTGGCCTGCTCCATCAGCTCTTTGCTCAAATCGCCAGTGGTTTTGGACTTCATAGATATACCCTCCTCTTTACAACTGTTCGAAAACTGTATATACTGATTCTACAATGATTTATCAGAAGTTACAATATGCTGACTGCATAGTATATAGAATTTGAGGGTGATTGACATTTATTCTTGGCTGTTGGAAACACTGCGGACGGAGTTTGAGAGGGTTCGTCTTTTAAAAGAGAGCTCCAGGGGAAGCGTGGAGCTGATCCGGCACCGGGAGAGGGGGCAGCTTTTCATTCTCCGCCGTTTTACCGGCAGCGGGGAGGTTTACCAGAGGCTGCTGGGCTGCTCCTGCCGCAATCTGCCGTTGATCTATGAGGCTGCAGAGCAAGGCGGGGAGAACATCGTCATTGAGGAGTATATCGAGGGGGACACCCTGGATTTTCTGCTCAGGGGAGCCTTGTGCTCCCCGGCGGAGACCAAAAGGATCCTCTGGCAGCTGTGTCAGGGGCTGTGGGTGCTCCACTCCATGGCCGCCGTCCACCGGGACATCAAGCCGGAAAACGTGATACTGCAGGGAACTGACGCGGTGCTCATCGACTTTGACGCCGCCCGCCTCCACAAGCCCGGGGCGGAGGCGGACACCCAGGTCCTGGGGACAACCGGCTTCGCCGCCCCGGAGCAGTACGGCCTGGGCCAGTCCGACACCCGGGCAGACATCTATTCCCTTGGCGTGCTGATGAACGTGATGCTCACCGGCCAGCACCCCTCCAAAAAGCTGGCGGAGGGCCGGCTTGGCCGGGTGATCCAGCGGTGTACCCAGGTCAACCCGGCCAAGCGGTATGAAAATGTTCTGCGTCTCATGGAGGTGCTGTGATGGAAAAGCAAAAAACCTGTCCCCACTGCGGGGCCCGGCTGCCTGGGGGGGCCTCCTTCTGCCCCCATTGCGCTCAGAGCATCCAGGAGCGCAAAGAGGTATCCCCTCCGTGGCATATGCCACGGAGGGCGCTATATAGCGCCCTGATAGTCCTCCTTGCGGCGGTCTTGGTTCTGGCCTTGACTGTCTGGGTTCAAACTCGCCCCAAGACCTATGAGAGCGACACCGGCGAGCTGCTCTATATCGGCCGCGCCGGAACCTACCGCCTCTGCCTCTCACGGTCGGACCCTCCGGTCCCCAAACCCGAGAATCACTACCACGCGGTCTTGGACGACCCCTATCGCGATCCCGTCCCGCTGTATGCCCTTGACCCGGATAGCGGCGAGCCCCTCACGGAGGCCTTTCTGCTGGACGTGGCCTCTATCAGCGCCCGGATCAGCAGCCCTGACAAGTATGTGTCCGTCACATGCACAGAGCCCCAGCCCAGCGATTACTACCCCAATGCCGCCGCAGTGACCTTTGTGGACTTCCGGCTCGTGGCGCCGGGGGACTACGGGGCGGAGCTGGTCTACACCGTCACCATGAAAAACGGGGATACCCTCCGCCTGACCCAGAAGGAGCAGTATTCCAGCATCACCGTCTACCAGTACACCGCCCAAGACGAACCTATGGAGACCATCGAGGAGCTCCAGGCTCTGGTAGATCGGGTCACCGCCTCCTCTGATGAATACGACCAGATCTACCTCTACCTCCCCGCTGTCATCTATGAGGGCGGACTGACCATGGAGAACCGGTGTATCAACCTCTACGGCAGCATAGGCCCCGATGGACAGCGCACCGCCTTCACTGGCCCCACCCGGATCACCTCCCCCCGCGGCGTGCGGGAATTTCACGACATTCACTTTCTGGGCAGCGGACAGGGCACGGGGGTCCGAGCCTTGGGCACCTCGCGGCTCCACCTGACCAGTTGCCGGGTATCCGGCTGGGAGACCGGCTTTTTGGCGGAGGACCGCACTTGGATCAACGCCGATGAGACCGTTTTTACGGATAATACGGTAGGGATGTGCTTCAACGCACAGGACACGCCCCTGGTATCTGACAATTTCTACAGCAATAATACCTTCCAAGGAAACGAGACCGCCATCCTGCTGGAGCGCGTCAGCGGCGACGCCATCCTCGCCTTCCCCGACACGGTGTTCTCCGGCAACGGCACGGACATCGACAACCGCTGCGGCCAGGAGCTGGACCTGGAGGGGACAATATTTGAGTGACTCGAAAATATTTTCCCCCTATTGCATCTGAATCCGATGTTTTGTATAATGGTTCCCACAAGCGCCAGCGTGTCAGCTGAAGAGAGGAGACTGAGTTTATGCTGAAAAAACCAAAAATTCTTGTGGTGGGCAGCTTCATGATGGACCTGATTGCCTCCACCTCCCGGGCCCCCGCCTCCGGAGAGACGGTCATCGGCCTGAAGTTCCAGACGGCCCCCGGCGGCAAAGGGGCCAATCAGGCGGTGCAGTGCGCCCGTCTGGGCGCTCAGGTCACCATGGTGGGCCAGGTGGGAGACGACGCCTTCGGCAAGATGATGACGCAGACTGCGGCTGAGTCCGGGGTGGATGTGTCCCATGTGACGGTGGATAAGAACGAGTCCTCCGGCGTGGGCCACATTGTGCTGGAGGTCACGGAGCATGGAGCGCAGAACCGGATCACCGTGTGTCCTGGGGCCAACTTTACCCTGACCGTGGAGGATGTGTCCTGGCTCAAGGACAAGATCAGGGAGTATGACCTGGTTATGATGCAGTTTGAGCTGCCCATGCCCGTCATTGAGGCAGTGGCCCAGTGGGCCCATGACGCCGGAGTCATTGTGATGATCAACCCCGCCCCGGCCGCCCCCATGTCAGACCAGCTTCTCTCCTGCGCCACCTATATCTCCCCCAATGAGCACGAGGCGGCCAGCCTGGCCGGCCACGCAATCGGGGTGGACGGCGGTATCCACTTTGATGATGTGGAGGTTGTCTCTCAGGCCTTCCAGGCCCGGGGTGTGGAGAACCTCATCATTACCATGGGGGAAAACGGCTCTATCGTGGCCGGGCGGAACGGGGTCCACCACACCCAGTGCGTGAAAATGCCCCATGTGGCCGACCCGACCGCCGCGGGAGATTCCTTTGTGGCCGCCTTCTGCACCGGGCTGACCGCCGGACTGCCCCAGGGGGAGGCCCTGGCCTTTGCCAGCCACACCGCAGCCATCACCGTCTCCCGTATGGGGGCTATGCCCAGCCTGCCCACAGTGGAGGAGGTCCAGGCGCTGCTCCGGGAGCGGGGCTATGCCGGCTTCGACCCCGCTGAGCTGGACGCATTGAAATGAGAGAATCCCGCCCCCGCGGGGACGGGAACATGATTGATTACAGGAGTGACGATTATGCTGAAGCAAGAGAGCAAACAAGCAGTGGAACAGTTTTTTGCCAGTGTAGACACCGAGTTCAACACCTTTTTAAAGGCCCGCACCGCCCAGGAGTATGAGGCCGCCGCCCAGCTCATTCTGGACTCCCAGGCCAAGGGCGGCCGGCTGCACATCACCGGCATCGGAAAGCCCGGCCACGTATCCGCCTATATGGCCTCCCTCTTCTCCTCCACAGGAAATCCCTGCTATTTCCTCCACGGTACCGAGGCGGTCCACGGCTCATGCGGCCAGCTGGCGGCGGGGGATGTGGTCATCTGCATCTCCAACTCCGGAGAGACCGGCGAGCTGAAGGCCACAGTGCTGGCCATCAAAAATAACGGCTGTAAGGTTATCGGCGTGTCCGGCAATCCGGACAGCTGGCTGGCCAGGGAGAGCGACGCCTTCCTCGTTGCCGGCGTGAAGGCTGAGGGCGGTCCCCTGAACCGGGCTCCCCGGAACTCCATCCTGGCCGAGACCCTCACCCTCCAGGCCCTCTCCGTGGCCCTCCAGGTGGAAAAGGACTGGGACCCCGTCAAATATGTCCGCTGCCATCCCGGCGGAAAGCTGGGCCAGCTGCGGGAGAACGAAAAGTAAGGAAAGAGGAATTTTGTATGCTGAAAGGAAAATTGATCCATCCCGATATTATGGCGGCGCTGGCCCTGTGCGGCCACGGGGACAAGGTACTCATTGCCGACGGCAACTACCCCCTGGACTCCAAGACCGGGGAGGCGGAGACCGTCTATCTGGGCCTTACGCCCGGTCTGCCCACCGTGACGGATGTACTGGCCGCCATTCAGAGTGCGGTAAACATTGAGAAAGCGGAGGTTATGGAGCCTGCCGGCGGCGCCGCTCCGGAAATTTTTGAGGAGTTTCGGACCATGCTGGGCGGCATGGAGCTGGACAAGCTGAGCCGGTATGCCTTCTATGACGCCTGCTGTGAGGCTGGCGTCCGGCTGGCTATTTCAACTGGCGAGAAGCGGACCTTTGCCAATATCCTTATCACCATCGGTGTGGCCTGACGCCCGCCGCAGCACATTAACAGCAACCGCTCCGGAGGCCTGAAAGACCTCCGGAGCGGTTTTCTCAGCTCACTCCAGATTCAGCTTGTTTTCCAAAATCCAGCACACAGCAGCCAGAAGGAAGAAGGCGGGGATGAGCATTGTGGCGCTGACGGTGAGCATGGAGCCATGTGAGGTTGTGGTGGTCACGTCCAGGAGGAAGTGGACGAACCCGTAAGAGAACACCCGGCTGTACACGTTGACCAGCAGGATATACAGTCCGATAAAGGCGGCCACGCTGGCGAGCTTTCGATGGCGGGAAACCAGGTGACCGATGGAGACGGCCAGGTAAATGACAGCGATGGACTGGACAATGAACGAGATGATCACCAGCAGGAATTCCGCCATCAGAAGCAGTGTACCGGGGTGCTTCAGGAGCCCCCTGAATAGATCCCCCCAGAAGGTAATTTGAAGCAGATCAGGCAGGTTCCAGGGGAGCATAAAGACTGGGGAGAGAATGGCCACTGCGCCGCAGCCAAGCCAGGTGAGCGTCCCGCAGATCAGCTTGGAGGCCACCAGCTGCCAGGGGCGGACGGGGAGCGTGTGCATCAGGTAGCCCTCGTCCCCCAGCAGCCCTCTGGAAAATCGGTTGATCACAAAGCCAATAGCAATGACGAACATGGCCACCAGGACGGCTCCGAAGGTCAGCACCATCAGGCTGGAGATATTTTCCTGGCCGAGGGGGGCGTCGGGCCGGCTGTACAGCGTGAAGCGGTTGACGAAAGCCAGCACCAGCGCCGCCCCCCAGACCAGGGAGAACTGTTTCCACATGGCCCGGAAATCATATTTCAGCAGCTTGAACAGCATTAGAACGCGCCTCCTTCCATGGGCTCTGCCCGGAAAATTTCCCGGAAGAGGGAATCCACGCTCCGGCCCTCCTTCTCCCGAATGGCGTCTACCGTCTCATGGAGCATGATTTTGCCCTCCTTCAGGAAGATGGCCTCATCCAGCACCCGCTCAATATCGGCGATCAGGTGGGTGGAGATCAGAACGGTGCCCTCCTCGTTGTAGTTGGTGAGGATGGTGCGCAGGATAAAGTCCCTGGCCGCCGGATCCACCCCGGCGATGGGCTCATCCAGCAGATACAGCTTGGCCGTCCGGGCCATGACCAGCACCAGCTGGACCTTCTCCTTGGTGCCCTTGGACATGGCCCTGAGCCGGTCACGGGGCTCCACCCCCAGGCTGCGGCACATATCAATCGCTTTTTCGTAGTTGAAGTCGGCGTAAAAATCCCGGAACAGGTCGAACAGGTCCACAGCCTTCATCCAGTCGGCAAAGTACATCCGGTCGGGCAGGTAGCTTACCACAGACTTGGTATAGGGCCCGATGGACGAGCCGTCTACAGCCAGCGTGCCCCGGGTGGGCTGCAGCAGGCCGCACAGCAGCTTGATGAGGGTGGTCTTGCCGCTGCCGTTTGGGCCCAGCAGGCCCACAATCCGCCCTGGCCCTACTGACAGCTCCAGCCCGGACAGGGCGGGCCGCAGGCCGTAGGACTTATAGAGCCCCCGGCATTCAATCAGATAGTCGCTCATATCTCTTCCTCCTGCAAAAGGGACGCGGCCTGTTCCCGGCTGTAGCCCAGGGCGGCCATGGCGTCCAAGTATTGACGGATTACGGTGCGGGCCTCCGCCCGGCGAATTGCGTCCAGAATGGCGGTGTCCTGGGTTACCAGCCGCCCGGCGGTGCGGTCAGCCCTGGCCAGGCCGTCCTGCTCCAACTGGGCCAGGGCCCGCTGCATGGTGTTGGGATTCACTCCCGCCTCCGCCGCCAGCTCCCGCACAGAGGGCAGCCGGCTCCCCGGGGGATAGAATCCGGTGATAATCCGCCGGGTCAGCTGCTGCTGAATCTGCTGCCAGATGGGCCGGTCGTCGTCCAGCTTCCATTCCACGGTTGTCCCTCCTCTGTATTATTGTATTATGTAATTAATACAGTAATACATACCGGGGAATTTGTCAACCCCCATTTGCAAAAAAATTGGGCCGCCTCCGGTGGGAGACGGCCCTTGCGGGTCAAAGCAGTATCAGATTTTCCGCCCGGCGGGTGTAATTCTGCTCCAGCATAGCCACATGGGAGAGAAAATCCGGGTCCTCGAAGTACTTGGCCCTGCGGACACACTTACGTACACAGGCCTGACACTTGATGCACAGCCCCACGGCATCCATGGTTGTCTGATTAATGCTGCCCATGGGACAGGCCCGGGCGCAGGCGCCGCAGTTGGTGCACCGTTCCCAGTGGGTGAGGGGCCTGGCCTTCAGGAATTTGGCGGGGGAGCCGTCGGACTTCAAGGGGGTGTAGTAGGGGCCGATTTCACTGCGGTCCAGCTCCAGAAGGGGGAGGAAGTCTCCCTCCAGCTTTCCGGCGAGCCTGGCGGCAAGGTCCCGCATCTGGGCGAAGTCCTCCTCATCGGGCCGGCCCTCTCCCACCTTGTCAGAGAAGGCGTGCCGGCCGGCGAAGGCCGCGCCTCCGGCGATCTGGAAGCCGTTGCCCTCCAGCAGAAGGGCCAGCTCCCGCAGCGCCTCGTCACAGCTCCGGTTGCCAAAGACGCAGATGGGGACAGCAGGGGTGCGGTCCCCGAAAATTTTGGCCTTGTACTCTGGCATCAGCTTGTTGGGCAGCCGTCCGGCGTACACCGGGGAGGCCATTACCAGCAGGTCCTGGGGACCAAAATGGAACTCCTTCTCCCGCTCTTCCGGCTTGGTAAAGGGAATGCACTCCAGCTCCAGGCCCAGCTTTTGCGCCAGCTCGCCGGCCACAAACCGGGCGATTTTTTCCGTCCCTCCAGTGGGACTGAAATACAAGACGTGAATTCGCTTGATTTCCATAAAAATTCCTCCTTGCAGATCCAGTGATCGGAATCCATTGTATCCCAGCCTCCGGAAAAAGACAAGGCTTAATGAAAGTTTAATTTGTTTTCCTGGGAAATTGTGCTATACTATAGCGGATAGGAAAGCTTTTGCAGGAAAGGGATGGAGTGATTTTGGAGCAGCAATTTGATATTTTGATTGCGGGTGCGGGCTATGCCGGCGCGGTGTCCGCCCGGGCCCTGGCGGAACAGGGAAAGCGGGTGCTGGTGCTGGAGCGGCGGGACCACATCGGGGGCAACGCCTATGACTGCCTGGACAAGCACGGGGTGCTGATTCACAAGTACGGCCCCCACATCTTCCACACCAACGACAAGAGGGTGTTCGACTTCCTGTCCCGCTTTACCCAGTGGCGGGATTACCAGCACCGGGTGGTGGCCAACATCCCCGACCCGGCGGGCGGAGGAAAGCCCGGCTGGCGGCTGCAGTACCCCGTCCCCTTCAACCTCACCTCCCTGGAGGAGGCCTTCGGCAAGGAGGAGGGCAAAAAACTGGGGGACAAGCTCATCGCGGCCTACGGAGCGGAGAAAAAGGTGACCATTCTGGAGCTGCGGCAGAACCCCGACCCGGAGATTGCCGCCCTGGCCGGCTATGTGTATGAGCACGTCTTTGTCCACTACACCATGAAGCAGTGGGGCCAGAAGCCGGAGGACATCGACCCCAGCACCACCGCCCGGGTGCCTGTGTTTTTGTCCCGGGATGACCGCTACTTCCAGGATGCCTGCCAGGGGATGCCGCTGGAGGGCTACACCAAAATGTTCGAGAAGATGCTGGACCACCCCAACATTGAGGTCCGGCTGGGGGTGGACGCCCGGCCTGTTTTGAAAGAGGCGGAGGGCCCCATCATCTACACCGGTCAGGTGGACGAGCTCTTTGATTTTAAGTTCGGCCCCCTGCCCTACCGGACCCTGGACTTTGCCTTTGAGACCTGGCGGGAGCGGGACTGCAGCGCCCCCGGTATGCCCTACCCCGACCCGGACCACCCCCTGCGGGGGGACGGCGATTTCTTCCAGACCCACGCCACGGTGAACTACACCATGGACGAGGACTATACCCGGATCACCGAGTTCAAGCGCCTCACCGGACAGGAACTGCCCGGGGTGACCACCATTGTGAAGGAGTACTCCCGCGCCTATACCGGGGCGGAGGGGGAGATTCCCTACTATGCCATCATCAATCCCGAGAACAACGCCCTGTACGCAAAATATAGGGCGGAGGCGGACAGGAACCCCAACCTTTACCTGCTGGGCCGGCTGGCCGAGTACAAATACTATAACATGGACGCCATCGCCGCCCGGGCCCTGGAGCTGGCGGAGAGGCTGTAAAAAGGAGCGCAATACCAATGGAGAAGCTGATTACCTTTGCCGTTCCCTGCTACAATTCGGCGGACTATATGGAGCACTGTGTGGACACCCTGCTCCAGGGGGGGGACGACATTGAAATTATTCTGGTGGACGACGGCTCCACCAGGGACGACACCCCCGCCATCTGCGACCGGTATGCGGAGCAGTACCCCGGCATTGTCCGGGCTGTCCACCAGGAGAACGGCGGCCACGGCGAGGGGGTGAACCAGGGCATCCGCAACGCCCGGGGGATTTACTATAAGGTGGTGGACTCCGATGACTGGGTGGATACGGACGCGCTGCACCAGGTTCTGGACAAGCTGCGTCAATTTGTCCGGGATGAAAAGCTGGTGGATATGGTGATTGCCAACTATGTCTATGAGCATGTGGAGGACAACACCCAGCGGGCGGTGAACTACC
>JAAVYL010000087.1 GCA_022791075.1 Lawsonibacter sp.
CACCCCGTGGGTGACCAGGCCCTTGCGGTAGCCTGGAGCGAACTCCTCCTCCAGGGCGGGCCCCTCGGGAAGGGCGGGGGTGCGGCCGGCCAGGGCGCACAGCTCTAAATAGGCTGCTCGGGGCAGCGGCAGGGAGGGGGTCAGCTTGGCGGCGCGCTCCAGGTCGTCCAGAATGGCGGCATTGAGGCCGGCGTCCTCCAGACTGCGGGAGGAGGTGGCAAAGCAGCAGTCCTCCCACAGGGCGTTCAGGGCCCGGCCGCGGTAAAATCTGGCGTCCTGGGTCCGGCCGTTCCAGAGGAAAAAGCGGTCGGCCAGGGCCTCGATTCCCCGCGCCTCCAGCGCCGCCAGCTCCGCCAGGCGGAACCGTCCCATGGGGGTGACCACTGTGTCCGGGATGTCCTCCGGGGCGTACTGCTCCAGATTCCAGCAAAGCTGCATCCCGGACACCCCTCTGCCGCTCTCCCTGCGGCACACATCCACCAGGGTCCGAAGCCAGGGGTAGAAGTGCTCCTCCCGCATACGCTGAAAGTCCCGGTGCTGGAAGAAGCCTGTTTCATCCTCCACGGTCAGGCGCCGGATGGGCAGACTGTCCAGCAGCTCCACTGCCGCCCGGTGCAGGCCCGGTCCCGCGGGGGTGGATACGCATCCGCCCTGCACCAGCCAGGGCCGCGCCGGGTCCTCTCCGGGACGCCAGAGGATGGTTACCTCGCCCCCCAGAGGGCACAGGACCACCTTCAGGCCGCTCTCGCCCACTCCCACGCGGTACTCCCCCTGACTGGCCAGCGCGCGAGCCGCTTCAATCAGCCCGTCCGGGTGGTCAATCTGGCCAGTGAATGTTAACCCAATGCTCATGTACGCTCCTCCTCCGTGTGTCCTCTCCCTGTTCTGCCAAAGGGAGAATCGAGGAAATGCAGAAAAACTCCTTTTCTCCTGCTACTCCTGCTCGCTCTGCTTCAAACCAATTCCGTTCACATGGTAGCGGAAAGTGTGGAAAGCGGCCCACTCCACAGGAGCCCCGGCAAAGACCTCCACAGCGGAATCCAGCAGGGTTTTCAGATCCCAGGCGATGAAGTCCAGATAGCCGAAGGTGGTGCCTGTGGCTCCGCCGGTAAAGGTGACGGTCCCCTCGCCGCACCGGGCCTCAATCGCCTGCTCCAGCTGGTCCCGCAGCTCCAGGATGTCCTTCTGATCCACACCGTCCAGGGGGTAGTAGAAGAAACCGGGGACCACTCCGTCCCTGTGGAGCTGATCCATGTAATGGTCGTCCCCCTGGAAATATCCGTTGATCAGGGGCACACAGCAGGTGACGCCCACATACACATCGGCACGCAGGGGCCAGTCCTCTCCTTCCGAGGGCTTGCCCTCATAGGCGGTGTACCGCTGGCTGGCCATCTCCGGGTCGTTGGCCTGGGGCCAGCCCTCCGGGTCCACCTCCGTGGCCACAAAATCCGCCAGCTTGTCCAGGGTGATGCCCTCTCCCGCGTCAGGACTTTTCAAAACATCCAGATAGTCCACATACCGCATGGCGGCCAGCTCCCCCAGGGCCTGGTCCAGCAGGATGTAGATGATGTGATAGACCTGGTTCTCATCTCTCTCCATCAGGGGGGCCAGCTCTTCACAGTACACCTTCAGGCCCAGGCCGTGGTCCTCGGTCTTCTCAGCCCAGACATAAACGTCCT
The DNA here is from genome assembly GCA_022791075.1 of Lawsonibacter sp. Lineage (GTDB taxonomy): Bacteria > Bacillota > Clostridia > Oscillospirales > Oscillospiraceae > Lawsonibacter. The sequence goes on from JAAVYL010000087.1 coordinate 1,680, forward strand.
CCGCAGTAATATCCTGGCCGTTCATCCGCAGGCCAAAGCCGCTGCTCCGGGTGCGGCCCACCTTGATATTCCATCTGTCCAGCAGCTCCTCAGGGGCGTGCTTTTGGAAATAGGCCAGCTGGAACAGGCGGGTGCGGTCCCCCTCTGGGACGAGAATCAGCTCATACTTCTCCCCGTTGTGGCCCAGCTCAAAGGCCACGTCGCAAAACGCGGGGGAGAGCAGCTCGGAGCACCGCTCCACCAGCTCCCTGCTGATATCCTCCCGGTTTTCCTGATCCAGCAGGGCGCGCAGCTCCCCCTCTCCGGCCAGGAAGGAATTCCACCCCTCCCGGGTCCGCACCTGGAAGGGCTTGACGCCCAGGGGCAGAGCCAGACTCCGGCCGCAGCGGTCAATCATCTCCTGGGTGTCCTCGTCTCCGGGACGGGCCTCCAGGGCCTTTTCAAAATAGGGCAGGGCCTTGCTCTCCTGGTCCAGATAGAAGTAGGCGTAGGCCACACGGAAGTTCCAGGTGTGGGCCGCGTCCGGGTTCTGCCTGACGGCCTCCTCCAGCTGGCTCTCCAGGGGAAGGAGCAGGTCCAGAGCCCGCTGGTACAGGGGCCGGTCCTCCGGCGGCATCACGTCGATGGCCAGGTTGTTATAGGCCCGGGCCAGGTCGCTGATCAGCCGGAAGTCCAGGGCCTCCCCGGGCAGAGCCTCGATGGCGTCGATAATCTCCTGGTACCTGTCCTCCTCATTCCACTGGTCCAGCTGGCTGAAAAATTCCTGATTCATCTGTTACTCTCCTTCCAAATTAGGTGAATTAAGATTACCCCATCTGCTGTCCTATAAAACGGACTTTTATGTGCCGCCCAGGTCCGGCTTTTACCGGGGACGCGCCGCCCCGACGCCTTCCTGGCCCTGCTGCGCCTCCAGATAGGCAGCCGGACCGCTCTGGTACAGGTCCCCCCCGTGGGGGTCCAGAATGACGGTGAGGGGCATATCCCGCACCTCCAGGCGGCGCACCGCCTCACAGCCCAGGTCCTCCCAGCAGATAATCTCCAGCTCCTTCACGCTGGCCGCCATCAGGGCGCCCGCGCCCCCCAGGGCGGCCAGATAGACCGCACCGCTGCGGACCACAGCATCCTTTACCGCCTGATTCCGGGCCCCCTTGCCAATCATGACGGCCTGGCCCAGCTCCAGCAGCCGGGGGGAGTAGGCGTCCATCCGCCCGCTGGTGGTAGGTCCGGCAGAGCCGATCACCGCTCCGGGGCGCTCCGGGGTGGGGCCTACATAATAGAGCGCCGAGCCCTCCACGGGGAAGGGCAGCTGCTCCCCTGCGTTCAGCAGCTCCATCATCCGCTTGTGGGCGGCGTCCCGGGCGGTATACACCGTTCCGGACAGCAGCACTGTGTCCCCCGCCCGCAGGGGGGCCAGGTCTTCCCGGGTGACGGGAGTGGTCAGTTTATATTGCATAAAATCCCTCCATGGTGTGGGACCCGCTCCCCTGGGCGGGTCAGGTTAAAAAGCAAAAATTTGTGTATGGCCCGCCCAGGGGGGCGGGCCCCACAATTTTCTAAAACAATCCCTCAAAAATCTCCAGCGTCTCCTCGCTCAGGCGCCGGGTGGCGGTGAGACTGCTGGACAGTACGCTGCCGTTTGGGGTAAATTTCAGGGGCCTCTCTTTGCTTTTGGAGTAGCCGAAGCGCAGGTCAGGCAGGACCTCGTCGGGGAGCTGACGGGGCTCGATGGCGCTCCCTTCCTCCCCCCACACCGCCCACTGGGAGCAGCAGTTGAAAGGAACCTGGTGAGGCTGATGGTCCAAAACAGGCTGCCAGCGGGTACAGGAATCGAACCCGGAGGAGTTCTCTTGTCCCAAAGCGCCGCATGAGCTGCCCAATTCCCGGAGGGTGTAGTCGAGAGCCGCTTCCCGATGTGTGACCGGGAGACGGGCCATAACATACAGGTGTTTTTTGACTTGACTGACAGGGAAGACCACATCGCCCACTTTAATGGAGGCAATGGTAGGCATCCGGGAATGAATACTGCCATAAACCACTTTAATAGGCCCTTTTTCTCCAGCCTTGGTCCATTTTTGAAGTACATCCTGGGGCCAATAGACCATATATCCGGCCATATCACAGCACCTCCGTCGCCCTCCGGGTGACGTGACAGCTCACGTTCACCGCCACGGGCAGGCCGGCCACATGGGTGGGTGCGGTCTCAATGGCCAGCCCCAGACAGGTGGTCCTCCCGCCGAAGCCCTGGGGGCCAATACCCAGAGCGTTGATCCTCTCCAGCAGCTCATCCTCCAGGGCGGCGTAGAAGGGGTCGGGGTTTGCCTCGTCCAGGGGGCGGAGGAGGGCGTGCTTGGCCAGAGCGGCCACCTTGTCAAAGGAGCCGCCGATCCCGATGCCCAGCACAATGGGCGGGCAGGGGTTGGGTCCGGCCAGCCGCACCGTCTCCACCACAAACTGCTTCACGCCCTCCACCCCGTCTGCGGGCTTGAGCATAGCCAAGCGGCTCATATTCTCTGAGCCGAATCCCTTGGGCGCCACGGTGATGGTGCATTGGTCCCCGGGGACAATACGGACGGTAATGGCAGCCGGGGTATTATCCTCTGTGTTGATCCGGCGCAGGGGATCGCCCACAATGGACTTGCGCAGGAATCCGTCTCCGTACCCCTGACGGACCCCCTGGTGGACAGCCTCCTCAAAGCTCCCCTGGATGTGGACCTCCTGGCCCAGCTCTACAAAGACACATGCCATCCCTGTATCCTGGCAGATGGGCAGGTCCTGCGTCTCCGCCAGGGCCAGATTGTCCTGGAGCAGTCCCAGGGTCTCCCGGGCCAGGGGCCAGGGCTCGGTCCGGCGGCAGGCGGCCAGGGCGGCGGCCACGTCGTCCGGCAGCCGGGTATTGGCCCGGACGCACAGCCGGGCCACGGCGTCCGTGACGGCGGCGGCAGAAATATTCCTCATAACAATCCTTCCTCTCTGTGTTCAGTTTGTCTCATTTTACCACAGGGTCGGAGCACTTTCAACAAAAAAAGAGGGACACAGAGCAAAAAGGGCCGTCGATTTGGACAGCCCTTGAGGTGGTGATATTCAGTTTTTCAGGCTCTGCATGGGGGCGGGGATACGCCCTCCCCGATTCACAAACTCCTTGGCGGAGAAGGGATGGACCGGCTGGATCGGGGCGGAGCCCAGCAGCCCGCCGAACTCTACAGTATCCCCCACAGTACAGCCGGGGGCAGGGATGATACGCACGGCAGTGGTCTTGGAGTTGACCATGCCAATGGCCGCCTCATCGGCGATGATGGCGGAGAGGGTCTCGGCGGGGGTGTCGCCGGGGACGGCGATCATGTCCAGTCCCACGGAGCACACGCAGGTCATGGCCTCCAGCTTGTCCAGCGTGAGGGCGCCGGAGCGGGCGGCGGCAATCATGCCCTCGTCCTCGCTCACCGGAATGAAGGCCCCGGACAGGCCGCCCACAGAGGAGGAGGCCATCACCCCGCCCTTTTTTACCGCGTCGTTGAGCAGGGCCAGCGCGGCTGTGGTGCCGTGTCCGCCGCACACCTCCAGGCCCATCTCCTCCAAAATCCGGGCCACGCTGTCCCCCACGGCGGGGGTGGGGGCCAGAGACAGGTCCACAATGCCAAATGGGGTATCCAGGCGGCGGCTGGCCTCCTGGGCCACCAGTTGGCCCATGCGGGTGATGCGGAAAGCGGTCTTCTTCACCGTCTCGGCCACCACATCGAAGGGCTGAC
>JAAVYL010000088.1 GCA_022791075.1 Lawsonibacter sp.
CCTCCAGGGTATCCCCTGTCAAACGGTACACCGTCCACTCGTCCATGGGGACGGCGTGCATCTTTTTGGTGTAGAAATCGATGGAGGGCCGGTTCCAGTCCAGACACGCCCACTCCAGCCGGCCGCAGCCCCGCTCTACGGTGATGCGGGCCAGCTCCTTGAGCAGGGCCTTGCCATAGCCCTTCCCCCGCTCCTCGGGCAGGACGAACAGGTCCTCCAGATAGATCCCCGCCCGGCCCAGAAAGGTGGAGAAGTTGTGGAAAAACAGGGCGTAGCCCACCGCTTTTCCCTCCACCTCGGCAAAGATGACCTCCGCCGTCTTTTTCTCAAAAATCCACTCCCGCAGAATTTCCGGAGTGGCCACCACCTGGCCGGACATGTGCTCGTAATCCGCCAGAGCGCGGATGAAGCTCAAAATCAGTTCCTCGTCCCCTGGTACGGCAGGACGGAAGGTGCAGCTTGACATGATTTTCTCTCTCCTTGTGTTGGTCATATTATGTGCCGCAGGCTCTACGACTTCCTCCCCAGCTCCACCAGCTTGCGAAGCCTGTGATTGAGGGCGGACTTGGTGATGGGCGGGCTGCACCGTTCAGCCAGCTGGGCCAGGGTGTCCTCCGGATGGGCCGCACGAAGGGCGGCCACCTCCCGGAGCTTGTCCGGCAGAGTGATGAGGGTCCCCGCCTTCTCCAGCCGGCGGATGGCCTCCACCTGGGCCATGGCGGCCTCCACCGCCTTGTCCAGATTAGCGGCGTCACAGTTTACACGGCGGTTCACCTTTCCCCGCAGGTCCCGCTCCAGCTTGGCGTTCATTACCTCCATAGCGGCAAGAGGAGCGCCGGTGCAGGTGAGAAAATCCTCAATTTTGTCGCTCTGCTTGAAATAGATTACGGAATTCCCCTTGCGCTGGGCAGATTTAGGTTCCTGGTCCAGCTCCCGCATCAGGGCCAGCACCTCCCGGCTCACGCTGTGGTGGGAGGTAGCCAGCTCCAGGTGGTAGCCCTTCCTGGGATCGGTCACCGACCCCCCGGCCAGAAAGGCGCCCCGAAGGAAGGCGGCCCGGCAACACCGCTCCTCCAGCACAGCAAAGTTGACATGGAGGGCCAGGGCCCCAGGATCACTGCCAAAGCTCTGATGGAGGATGGCCAGCTTTCCCGGCTCCGTGATGGAAAAGACCTGCTTGCCGCCCCCCTGGGGCAGACAGTCAAAGGTGAGCTTAAAGGCCTTTTTGAACAGCACAGGCAGACGCCGGGCAAAGGCCTCGCTCTCCGTCACAATGCGGGCCTGCCTTTCGTTGAAGGAATTGCAGTAGAGCAGAACCCCATATGCCTCCGCCTGGGCGCAGCACCTTCGGCTGACGGCGGTACGGCACAGTTCATTTTTCACTTCTACCCCGAAGGACATAGCTCACTCCTCCAAAATATAGCGCCGCTCCCCCCGGAAGATGCGCACGGTCCGGCGGCGGTAAATCTCCAAAATTGCCTGGGCCAGCTTATCCGGATCATGGCGGACGTAATTCCCCCGCTCGGAAGCCACAGGCCGCTCTGTCAGCTCCAGCCCCATGGCTGCAATACGCTGCCGGTCCACTGTCAGCGGCGCGGCGTCCTCCTCCCGATACTTTTCCAGCAGGCCGGGGTTTACCGGGGCGGAGTTGGCCAGACACAAATCCACCAGACCCGGCTCCCCATGGGTCAGCAGGGCTTCCAGGTGGTCGGCGGCGGTATAGCCCTCCGTCTCTCCATCCTGGGTCATAATATTGCAGATGTACAGCTTGGGGGCGTCCGACTGAGCAATGGCGCAGGCCACCCCCTCCACCAGCAGGTTGGGTATGATGCTGGTATACAGGCTGCCCGGACCCAGCAGAATCAGGTCCGCCTCGCGGATGGCCTCCAGGGCAGCCGGAGAGGCCGGGGGACGCTCCGGGATGAGGGACACCCGGCGGATGCGGCAGTCCTGTTCCTTCTTAAAGGCGGCAATCTGGGACTCCCCGACCACCCGGGTGTCGTTCTCAAAAACCGCCTCCAGCTGCACATCCGCGCTGGTCACCGGCACAACCCGACCGGTAATAGCCAGTACATGGCTCATCTCGGTCACCGCCTCCTCAAAGGAGCCGGTGACTCCGTTGAGGGCAGCCAGAACCAGATTTCCAAAGGACTGGCCCGCCAAAGACCCCTCCGTGAAGCGGTAGGTAAGCAGTTTTTCCATTATCGGCTCGGTGTTAGCCAAGGCCTCCATGCAGTGGCGGATGTCCCCCGGCGGAGGCATCCCCAGGTCCTGGCGGAGCATCCCGGAGCCTCCGCCGTCGTCTGCCACAGTGACGATGGCGGTAAGGTTCCGGGTATATTTTTTCAGCCCCCGCAGCATGGTGGACAGCCCCGTCCCACCGCCGACGGCGACGATTCTGGGGCCCCGCTCCCACTGCTGAAGGGTCGGGTATGATTCAGACATCCTCATTCCTCTTTTCCGACAAGCTTCCTGGCTGTCCATCCTTCTCTCCCATCCGCTGGACCTGCTAGCTTCGCCCCAGATCCCTGTGGCTCTCCGCCACCGGCCAACCCTGGGCACGGATCCGCTCCGCCAGGGCGTGGGCAATCGCCACTGAGCGGTGGTGCCCTCCGGTGCAGCCAATCGAGACAACCAGGGCAGTTTTGCCCTCCTCCTCATATCGGGGCAGCAGCCAGCCCACCAGCTCCCACAGGCGCTGTAAAAACTCATCCGCCTGGCCGTTGCTGAACACATAGTCCCGCACACCGGCGTCCAGTCCGGTGAGGGTGCGCAGCTCAGTCACATAGTAGGGATTTGGCAGAAACCGGGCGTCAAAAATCAGGTCGGCCTCCATGGGCACCCCGTGTTTGAAGCCAAAGGAGGTCATGCGAACCTCCATCCTCCCCTCGGACGTCCCCGCCCGGCCGAACATCTGCCGCAGCACCCCCTTCAGCTTGGCAGTGGACAGATTGGTGGTGTTTACAATCTTGTCCGCCCGCTCCCGCAGGGGAATCAGCATCTCCCTCTCCAGGGCAATGGCCCCCTCCAGGCTGTCCGCCTCCTCCGCCAGGGGGTGGGAGCGGCGGGTCTCCTTATACCGTTTGATGATGGTCTCGTCGGCCGCGTCCATAAACAAAATGCGGTAGGCGCATTTCATCTGCTCCAGGGCGTCCAGGGCCTGAAACAGCCCGTCAAAGTTGGTGCCCCCCCGAACGTCGGTGACCAGCGCCACCCGGTCGTACTCCCCCGAGCCCGCCATGCCCAGCTCAGCAAATTTAGGAATCAGGGGGGCAGGCAGATTATCTACACAGAAATAGTCCATATCCTCCATAAAGGAGGCCGCTTTGCTCTTTCCCGCTCCGGACAGGCCGGAGATGATTACAAATTCCATGGTATCACTCTCTTTTGTAATTTACCTTACCTGAGATGGAAGGCGGCTGAGGGCAGCCGCCCCTACAGGTCATTTCAAAACCCTGACCTCCATCTCCAGTTCCACGCCGGTCTGGCGGAGGACGGCCTCCTTCACCTGGCGCACCAGCTCCAGCACATCCGCGCAGGCGGCACCCCCCCGGTTGACCACGAAGCCCGCGTGCTTTTCCGACACCTGGGCTCCCCCCACGGTGAGGCCCTTCAGGCCGCACTGGTCGATGAGGGCAGCGGCGAAGTGTCCCGGGGGCCGCTTGAACATGGACCCGGCGCTGGGATACTCCAAGGGCTGCTTCGCCCTTCGCTGGGCGTTCAGCTCGTCCATGCGTGCCCTGATGGACGCCGGGTCTCCCTGCTCCAGGCGGAACCGGGCCCTCAAAATCAGGCACCTTCTGTGGGAGAAAACACTTTTCCTGTAGCCGAAGCCGCACTCCGCGGCCGAAATGGTACAGATTTCCCCCGCCTCATCCAGAAAGGTGACCTCCTCCACGGCCTGGGCAATCTCCCCGCCGTAGGCCCCGGCGTTCATCATAACAGCCCCGCCCACGCTGCCGGGAATGCCGCTGGCAAACTCCATGCCGGTGAGCCCCCTCTCCAGAAGGGCGTTGGACAGCCGGGACAGCAGAACCGCGCTCCCCGCCTCCAGTCCACAGCCGGCCTCTCGGATTTCCTCAAATTCCCCGCCCAGCTTTACCACAAAGCCCGGATAGCCCCGGTCCGCCACCAGGAGGTTCGACCCGTTCCCCAGGAAAAAGGGCTCAACGCCCAGCTCCCGGGCGGCCTTTACCGCCGCCTCCGCCTCTCCTCCGGTCTTGGGCAGGGCCATCAGAGCCGCCGGCCCGCCGATGCGGAAGGTGGTGTGCCTTGACATAGGCTCATCCGCCCGCAGCTCCAGCAGCGGGTCGCGCTCTGCCAACAGCTGCCGCAGTTTTTTCACTCGCTCCATAGGTCCCTCCAGCTCTATAAAATACGTTTCACCTGATTATAGCAAATTTTCAGAGAAAATAGAATAGGAGAATCAAAAGCTTTTTTCTCCCACAGCATCACCCCTATGTTTAAGGGGAACTGTATCAAGCATCCACAGACTATATCTTAGAATTAACCGATAATCCGAAATTCATGAAATAAGGCCTGGGCAAAGCCCGGGCCTTAAAACGTTATACCAGATTACACAGCAGGGCCGCACCGACGACGCCGGCGTCGTTGCCCAGGGAGGCCCGCTCAATACGGACATGGTTGTTTTTGTCAAAGCAGCCCTGCCAAACCAGCTCCCGCAGGGGGTCCAGAAGCAGGTCGTCCTCGGCGTTGCTCACACCGCCGCCCAGACAGATGATCTCAGGCTGGAGGATATTCACCAGGTTAATCACGCCGATGGACAGCCCCTGAAGATAGTTGGTCAGCACCCGTTTCGCAGCGGGGTCACCCAGCCGTGCACCCTGGAAGGGGGTGCGTCCCTGAACCTTATCCGGGTCTCCGCCGCACAGCTCCCACAGGGCGCTGCCCCGGTCCCGCTCCATCTCCAGCCGTGTGAGCTGGATCAGGGCTGTGGCCGAGCCGTACCGCTCCCAGCACCCCCGGGCGCCGCATCCGCACAGGATACCGTTGGGCTGGATAATCATGTGGCCAATCTCCATGCCGGAATTGGCAAAGCCGGTAAACAGCCTTCCGCCGCACACCATTCCGCCGCCGATGCCAGTGCCCAGAGTGACCATCACAACCGGGTCGCAGCCCTTGGCCGCCCCCGCCCAGTACTCGCCCACAGCGGCGCAGTTGGCGTCGTTGCCCAAAAAGACGGGCACATCCCACTCCTCATGGAACATCTCCCGCAGCGGCACGTTCTTGTCAGAGAAGGGCATATTGGGGTTTTGGACAAACAGACCCGTTTTATTATCCACCACCCCGGGCAAACCTATGCCCACAGCCTCAATCTGCTCAGGGGCGACGCCGCCCACCTCACACAGCTGGCCGGCCAGCCGGACCAGCTCTGCGCCGAATTGCCGGGCTGTCATCTCTCTGGGCACGGGACTGTTCACCTTATTCAGGATATGTCCATTCTCCTCCACCAGCCCGGCTACCAGGTTGGTTCCACCCACATCAACTCCGATATAATACATCAGAGTGCGCCTCCTTCCATCTGCTCCTGAAACAGCTTGTCCATTCGCTCCGTCAGCTCCTGGGCCGCATTGTGGCCCATTCTGCGGTTGCGGTTGTTCATGGCGGCCACCTCCACAATACTGGCCAGATTCCGTCCCGGCTTCACCGGAATGGTTGCCGAGGAGATTTTCACCCCCATGATCTCGGTAAAGTGGGACTCCAGCCCAAAGCGGTCATATACCGCCCTGTCATCCCAGGGCTCCAGGTTGATGACCAGGTCAATCTCCTGAGACAACTTGATGGCGCCCATCCCCAGCAGACGGACAATATCAATCACGCCGATGCCCCGCAGCTCCATATAGCCCCGAATCAGCTCCGGGGCGGTTGCCACCAGGGTGTGGTGGCTGGTCTCCTTGATCTCCACTGCGTCATCAGCCACCAGCCGGTGCCCCCGCTTGAGCAGCTCAATGGCCACCTCGCTCTTGCCCACGCCGGACTCGCCCTGAATCAGCACCCCTTCGCCATAGACCTCCAGCATTACCCCGGAACGGGTGATCTGAGGCGCCAGCTGGTTATACAGGCTGCCAATCAGCGCGCTCAAAAAAATGGCGGTCTGCTGGGTGCTGCGCAGCACTGTCCGGTCGTATTTGTCCGCCATCTCCATGCACTCGGCAAAGGGCTCCAGGCCGCGGGTCATGATCAGGGCGGGCACCGGATAGGCCAGCAGCCGGTCAAATCTCTCCCGGCGCTGCTCCGACGAGAGCCCCTTGAGATAGGTGTGCTCTGTCAGCCCGATGAGCAGCAGCCGTTCCGTGTCGAAGTGTTCAAAAAAGCCCGTCAGAGGCAGGCCCGGCCGGTTGATGTCCAGCGCCCGCAGGGGAACGTTCTCATAATCCTCCCCTGCCCGTAAAACCTCCAACTCGAATTCCTGAATAATCTCACCCAGCTTTACACTCTTTTCCTGTTCTGCCATGGCTCATACCCCTCTCCTGTGATATCTGCAATGCCGCCCGAAAACTCTCTGATCCGGCGCAGCCGTTTTCCTTCTCAAGTATACCTGCCGGGCCGGTTCCTGTCAATCGCTTCCGCTCTGGAACACCTGTTAGAATTCTCCCTGCCTCCACTCCATATAATATTCCGCTTCGCCAGTACTCTTGTCCATTTGTTCCCGTTGAATGTGAAATCCTTCCCGCTGATAGAACCTTACGGCGCGGCCATTTTTCTGATATACACTCAGCCCCAGCTGTTTTCTGCCCTCCTTCACAAAATCCATCAGCCGCCTGCCAATCCCGCCGGACTGCGCAGCCTCCCTGACAAATATTCCCGCAACATAGCCGCCGTCCAGCCCGATAAAGCCCTTGATACCGCCCTGATTCTCAAAAACGTAGACCTCGGCCTGGGCCAGCATCCCCTTCACGGCCTCAAAATTGTCTCTCCAATACTGAGCGGGAATGAAGCTATGGGCCCTTATGTTAGTGTCCAGCCAAATTTCTGCAGCTGCATCCAGATCTGTTTTCCGTAACCGTCTTACCATATTCTCTTCCTCCCTGCCTGTTCATTGTACCATACCCGCGCCCCCTGGAGCAAGACCTGACCGCTCCTCCGAACAAAGGACAGCTTAGCGACTTTTTCGGAAATGTCAATAGTAAATGCGAAAAAAATATAAAAATTTTTTGAGCGCGTCAGATCAGGGCGGCGACGTACTCCCTGAACAACATTTCAGACGTTTTCCACCCCAATATTTTACGCGGATAATTGTTCATCCA
>JAAVYL010000089.1 GCA_022791075.1 Lawsonibacter sp.
CCTCCTCATTGGCCAGGACGCACTTGCAGGAGGTACACCAGTTGACAGGCAGGGTGGTCGTATAGGCCAGCCCGTGCATATACAGCTGGAGGAAAATCCACTGGGTCCACTTGTAGTAGCTGGGGTCGGTGGTATCCACGCATCGGTCCCAGTCGAAGGAGTAGCCCAGCATATGGAGCTGACGGGTGAAATTTTCAATATTCTGCTTTGTAACCTCGGCGGGATGAACGTGGTTTTTGATCGCGAAATTTTCAGTGGGCAGGCCAAAGGCGTCATAGCCGATGGGGAACAGAACATTATAGCCGTCCATCCGCTTCTTCCGGGCGATCACGTCCATAGCGGTGTAGGGCCGGGGGTGACCCACGTGGAGACCCGCCCCGGAAGGGTAGGGGAACTCCACCAGGCCATAAAATTTGGGCTTGCTGGTGTCGCCGTTTTTGCAGGCAAAGGTCCTCTCGTCCTTCCAGCGGGTCTGCCACTTCTTTTCAATCGCAGTAAAATCGTATTTCAATGCAAACACTCTCCTGTATCGTCTGGCCGCGGACGGCCGAACCGACAATAATTCTATGCTATTATAGCGGACTGTTCCCACTATTACAAGGTTTTTTTTAAAAAAGCCGACCCTTAAGGGCGTTGTTTTAAGAATCCATGTAGGGGCGGCTATCAGCCGCCCGCGGGCGCATATTATGCGCCCCTACAAAAGGTTTTCTTATCTCAACGCCCCGTTTCGGGCCGGTTGCCTGCCATTCCTATTACACTACTGCCTCAAAGCCGGACTTCTTCTCGTCCTCCGCCTGCTTAGGCTCCTCCACGGGGTTGGCCTTGGTGGCGGTACGGGTGGTGCCGCCGGAGACGTACACATCGCCGCACTCAGGACAGATGGCCGTGTGGATGGTCACCGACTGGCTGACCACCTTCCGGTCCTCCCGCTGGGCCGCGGCCCGCTCCCGGACCACATGCTCCTGCTCATGACCCCGAACAGCGGACGCCGCCTGCTCCGGGGCAATGTTGGTTGCAGTTTTAAAGGACACACCCGGGTCGTCAGAGCCGTCCTGATATTTACGGCTCTTGCAGGTCTGGCACTCAGACTCCTCCACAACCTCCTGGGGGGACTTTGCCTCCTCCTGGCCGATTGTCAGGCCCTCCTGCCCCTTATTCAGCAGCTTACCCAGATCTCTGGACTCCCCACTGCCGTTCTGAAGCCGCTCCAGCCCCTTGGACTGGTCCCAGCCCAACGGCTCATTCTCCAGGTCCTCCGCCCTGCCGTCCAAATACTGGATACGGGCGCGCACCGCCATCTCGGCAGGGTCCGCCCCGTCCCGCATGGTGGGAAAACGGAAGGGATTTTCCTCCGGGACATTCTGAACGGCGCCCCGATGGACGGCGGGCGTCTCATTTACCGGGGGGACCGGGGTGGTCTGGGCCCGGGATACCGGGCTCACCGCCTCTGTTCCGGAGGGGGTTGCATTTCTGTTCTGCCATGCGTTTCTGTTCTGATAAATGGAATAGTAGCCGCTGACACTGCCATAGCTGCCGATTGCTCCAATGGCGGACATTGCGGTCACTCCTTTCCTGCGATAAGTTTACGGGTTAATTATACTAAATTCTTTGCCGCAGCGCAAGGGCTTCCAGGAAATTTTTATGGAGCCGGCGGGGAAAATGTGCATTTATCTCCCCTTGACAATGGCAAAAGGATTCTATACAATATGGGAAAACGGGGGAGATTCCTTTCGGGATCTCCCCATGCTTGTTCCCGCTATCATATCCCGACCGCCCTCCTCCCGGGGCCGGTCCCACAGGAGGGCAGACGGCATGAACGGAAAGGCCCGGCCGCGGCCGACAGACATTCTTCGGCTGATGCGGCCCAAGCACTACGTCAAAAATTTTCTCATCTTCATCTCCATCACCTTCGACCGGAACCTGTTCCACCCGGCGGTACTGGTTCGGGCTCTGCTGGGCTTTTCCGCCTTTTGTCTGCTCTCTTCGGCAGTCTACATCCTCAATGACATCCGGGATGCGGACGCTGACCGGCAGCATGAGGTAAAGCGAAACCGGCCTATTGCCTCCGGCGCTGTTCCGGTCCCGGCTGCCTGGGTGCTGCTGACCGTCCTGCTGGCGGCCGCTTTCTCCATCCAGCTGGCGGTGTTTGGCGGCCAGGGTCTGCCCTTCCTCCTGGCCTATTTTGCCGTCAATCTGGGCTACAGCCTGGGGCTGAAGCATATCCCCTTCCTTGACATCCTGCTGCTGGTCCTGGGCTTTGTCCTCCGGGTGGTTTACGGCGCCGCCATTGTGAACTCCAGCACCTCCGCCTGGGTGTATCTGACCATCTTCTCCCTGTCCTTCTACCTGGGGCTGGGCAAGCGGCGCAACGAGCTGACCAAAGCCAGCGGAGCCACCCGGAGGGTGCTCCAATACTACTCCTATGAGTTCCTGGACAAGTTTATGTACCTCTGCCTCACCCTGGCGGTGACCTTCTACGCCCTCTGGAGCGCCGACGCCGAGGTAGCCGCCAAATACGGAACGGACAAACTGGTGTGGACGGTTCCTCTGGTCATTGTAATCCTGATGAAATACAGCGCGGATATTGAATCCAACTCCTATGGCGACCCGGTGGATGTGGTGATGCACGATAAGGTCCTGCTGGCGCTGAGTGTGCTGTTCGCCCTGACCATCATCGGGCTTATCTATCTGCCCGGGCTGATTTGAAGTGAGGTGTTTTCCACCCATGGATGGTAAAAAAAACCGGCTTCCCGTTGGAATTGCCCTGATGCTGGTCTCCGCTCTGCTCACCTGCACAGGGCAGCTTTTCTGGAAGCTGTCCACACGCCAGAACACTGTGCTCTTTCTGCTGGCCGGGTTCGGCCTGTACGGTCTCGGCGCGCTGCTGATGATGACCGCTATGCGCTTTGGTGAGCTTTCCGTGCTCCACCCCATGCTCAGCGCGGGCTATGCTCTGTCCGTCCTTCTGGGGGCACTGGTGCTGAAGGAGGAGGTTGGCCCGCATAAGCTGCTGGGCATCGTCATCATCACAGCAGGTCTGGTCTGTCTGAGTACCTCGAGGGGGGCGCAGGATTTATGATTTGGCTGGGTCTGCTGACCATGACTCTCATTGGCGCTCTGGGTGCCTTCTTTCTAAAATCCGGCATGGACCGGGTGACCGGCCTGTGCGATCTTTTCCGGACCCCCCAGCTCTACCTGGGCGGATGTCTCTATGTGTCTGGAGCCTTTTTGAATATCCTGCTGCTGCGCTACCTGGACTACTCGGCGCTCTACCCCATGACTGCTGTTACCTATGTCTGGTCCATGATTCTGTCCGCCGTCCTTCTGGGGGAGCGGATTACCCAGAGGAAAATCCTCGGGGTGGCCGCCATCCTGGCAGGCGTACTGATCCTGTCTCAATAACCTGAATGGGCCCCGCTCTCCAACCGGAAAGCGGGGCCTCTGTCTGCTAATTGGCCGCAAAGGGGGTGGGAGACAGCCTGTTGGAGAAGGGGAACCGGTCCCCCAGCAGGACCTTTAAATCGGCATAGAGCCGGGTATCCAGCGCCATGGCGCCGTCCAGGTTCAGGTGGTCTATGTCCTTGTAAAAGCTGTACTGCTGCGCAAACTCCTGGTCATGGGAGTAGTCCAGATAGGGAACATTGTATTCCCGGCTCAGCTCCCGCACATATTGATAGAATCTGGGATAAAACTGTTCACTCCATTGGGAGAAAACCTGATTGTAGGCCTCCAGGTAGGGCGGCGTCACCAGCACTGCCTGCCAGCCCCGCTCCTGGCACAAGTCCAAAATTCCCTTCAGGGCCTCCACAGCCTCCGGGCTGCTCTCAGGAAACACAGGGGAAATCAGGCTGGAGATATGGTTGGTCCGCGCCTGGTCCTGTCCCTTCGGAATATCCGCGGGGTCAAAGGTCAGGTGGCCGCTGGCCTCATTCTGAAGCGGCTCCAGCTCAGGGGGTTTGACAAAGGCCCGCACCACTGTTCCAAAATCCGTGGTAAGCACAGGCGAAAAACGGCCCAACACCCACTTAGCCCAGTCCGGCTCGATGATATTTTGAGGGGACAGCACGCTGTAGTAGCGGTTTTGCTTCCAAAGAAAGGTCTCCTCCGGCTCTGTCCAGAAGGGCGTCATGTAGCTGACTGTAACCAGGACCACAGCGTCCGGGGACAGCCGGTCTCCATATTCCTGGAGCATCCGCAGGTCATACTGGGGAATCTGGGCGGACAGGCAGAAGTTAAACAGCCTGGCATCCTCCGGAGCGTAGAGAAAGGCCAGCATCCCGTGGGAGGAGCCCACGGCGGCTATGTCAATGTCCTGGGGTACCTTGGAAAACCGTTCCGTCTCGTTGGCGCGTTCCAAATTGCGGCAGGTATTGGTGCGCTGATAGGCCGCCCCAAGGAGATAGATACACATCGCCGTCAGGAGAAAAAGGGCCGCAGATTTGCACAAAAATTTCTTCATACTCCCCCTCCTTAAAACTGGAAATAGATAAACGGCACGCTGACCTCCTTGGGAATCAGCAGTACAAGCAGCGTCACAAAGCCCACATACACCGGCCAGCGCACCCACACCGGCCAGCCCGACACCAGGGTGATGGTATCCTGCTTCTCATTGGCCAAATCAAACAGGAGCAGAAGGAGCATGGACAGCCCTAAAAACACAGTGATAATCAGCCCCGGACTTACCGCCTCCACTGCCCTGGCCACATATTGGAGGGGGTCTCCCACCCCCCAGGTCACACGGCGCAGCACATACAGCGCATCCGACATGGTGTTGGCCCGGAAGAAAACCCACAAAGCACTGACTACAAAGAAGGTGACCAGGCTCCGCAGCAGCCGGACTGCGGGCCCCTGCTTCCGACCGGGAAATCTTCTGGACCAGAGAAACTCGCCGTTCATAATCAGCGCGTGGAGCAGGCCCCAGAGCACAAAGGTCCAGGCCGCTCCGTGCCACAGTCCGCTGAGCGTAAAGGTGATCAGGACAAAGAGGCACTTTTTTGCCGCGCCCTTCCGGTTTCCCCCCAGGGGAATGTAGACGTATTCCCGAAACCAGCTGGTGAGAGAAATATGCCACCTCTTCCAAAACTGGGTGACCGACTGGGCAAAGTACGGGGCCTTGAAGTTGACCATCAGATCAACGCCTATCATTTTGGCGCAGCCACGGGCGATGTCAGAGTAGCCGCTGAAATCGCAATAGATCTGAATGGCAAAGGCACAGGTGGCAATGACCAGCGCCCCGCCCTCATAGCTTCCCAGGTTGTTATAAACCGGGTCCACCAAGAGGATGGCCAGCTGGTCAGCTATCACCGCTTTTTTAAAAAATCCCCAGGCCATCAGCTTGGCGCCCCAGGCGGCGTTTTCATAGCAAAAGCGGTGCTCCCGCTTCAGCTGCGGCAGAAGGTTGGACGACTTCTCAATCGGGCCGGCCACCAGCTGAGGGAAAAAAGACACAAACAGTGCCAGGTCAGCAAAATTCCGCTCCGGTTCTATATCCCCCCGATATACATCCAGGGTATAGCTCAGCGTCTGGAAGGTATAGAAGGAGATACCCACAGGCAGGATGATATTCAGCGCCGGGACCGAGAGCGGGAGCGAAACAGCCTGGCACAGCGCATTCAGCGTCTGTCCGAAAAAATTGAAATATTTGAAGAAAAACAGGCACCCCAGGTTCAAAAGCAGGCTCACCGCCAGCAGAACCCCTCTCCGCGCAGGCCAGCGGGCAGTGCCCAGCGCACAGAGATAGGCTACCAGTGTGGAGCAAACAATAAGTACAACAAACTCCGGCCTCCAGCACATGTAGAAGTAGTAGCTGGCAATCAGAAGCATACATGTTCGGGCTCGAAAGGGAAGCGCATAATACAGCAGAAAAACGCAGGGAAAAAACACCAGAAACCTCAGCGAGTTGAAGAACATCTGGCCTGCCTCCTTACATTTTTCCGTGATGCTGGGCGGCAGTAAGGGTGTTTTCCATCAGTACCGCCCGGGTAACGGGACCCACACCGCCGGGCACCGGTGTAATGTAGGAGGCCTTTTCTCTGACCGCCTCGTAGTCTGCGTCGCCGCACAGCTTGCCATGGCTGTCCCGGTTGACAGCTACGTCCACCACCACAGCCCCCTCCTTCACCATATCCGCTGTAATCAGGCCGGTATGGCCCGCGGCAGTGATGAGAATGTCCGCCCGGCGGCACTCCGCCGCCAGGTCCGGGGTCTTGGTGTGGCATACGGTAACGGTACAATCGTGGCGCAGCAGAAGCATTGCCTGGGGCTTGCCCACAATATTGGAGCGGCCCACCATGGTGCAGTTTTTAAAGGCCGGGTCGATCCGATACTCCGCCAGCAGGCGCATCACCCCCGCCGGGGTGCAGGGCCAGAAGGAGTCCACCCCCAGGGTCAGGTCCCCCACATTGGAGGGGTGGACACAGTCCACATCCTTATCCGGACGGATTGCCAGCTGAATGGCCCGGTCGTCCAGATGCTCTGGAAGGGGGAACTGTATCAGAATGCCGTCAATCCCCTCCCGGTCGTTCAAAAAATGGATAACATCCAGCAGCTCCGACTGGGGCACATCCTCCGGCAGGCGGTAGGTCTCATAATAAATTCCGCACTGCTGGCAGTCCCTGCGTTTGCCCGCCTCATATACCTGGGCGGCGGGGTTCTCCCCCACCAGTACCATAGCCATCCCGGGCTTGCGGGCCATCTGCTCCACCTGAAGCCGCACCTGTTCCTTGATCTTGGCCGCCAGGGCCTTTCCATCCATGACAACAGCCGCCATGGTTCATTCCTCCTTGTCTGTCTCGTCCTCAGCAGCCGTCTGGACGGCCAGCCGGTCTGCAAACAGCTCCCTTTGCTCTCCTCTGTTTTTCCACAGCGCCCAGACCAGCACCGCTCCCGCCGCCGCGCCGGTGACCAGGGCGAAGAGCTGTGACACCCGAACAGGGGCGCCGAACAGCTCCCATCCAAACAGATACAGGCTGTCGGTGCGCAGTCCCTCAATCCAGGCCCGGCCCAGCCCGTACCAGAAAAAGTAAAACAGGAAACATTGTCCGTCAAATTTTCGTTTTTTTCCAACAAAATATACCATAATCAGTCCGGCAAGGTTCCAGACCGATTCATAGAAAAAGGTGGGATGTACCCCCAGTGTCCCGGCAAGGATTGCCTCGTAGCCCGCCTGATCCACAAAGCCGTCCCGCAGCACCTCCGCTGCAATAGAGGGCCCGCACATCCGCCAGGGCAGTTCCGTGGCGCAGCCGTAGGCCTCCACATTCATAAAGTTGCCCCATCTGCCCACCAGCTGGCCGATAAACAGGCCGTGAACTCCCAGATCGGCAAAGGCCAGAAAGCTGATTTTCTTCACCCGGCAGAAAATCAGCAGGACAATGGCCGAGGAAATGATGGCCCCGTAGATGGCCAGTCCCCCGTCCCCGTAGTTGACAATGGCCCCCCAATCCAGTGAGCCGTCCGGCCGGCGGTAGATATCCAGGTTGAACACCACATAGTACACCCGGACAGCCACCAGGGCCGCAGGAACAGCAAAGAGCATCATGTCGATGACATTATCCTCGGTTATGCCAAACCGCTTCCCCCAGCGAATGCACAAAAATACCGCCAGGATAAGGCCAGAGGTGATAATCACCCCGTACCAGTAAACGGGCCGGTCCAGAACCGGGATGGTAAAGGCCACCCGGTTCAGGGTAAACTCCAGCCCCAGACCGGGGAAGGACACGGTATTGATCACTGTGCCTCCTCCTTCGCCCGGACCACAGACAGGGCGGTGCGCTCCTCAGTCACCCAGTTTTTGATGAGCTCCTCCGCCTCCTCCCTGGTGATGGCATCGAAGAGGGCGGCAAAGCGCAGGAAATCATACCCCGCAAAGAAGGCCTGCGCCTGCCCCACACACAGGTTTTCAAAGGAGTTCAGACCCCGCACCCGGTTGCCGTAGACCCCCTTCTTCACCCGCTCCCACAGGGCGGAGTCAACCCCCTTCCGTCCGATCCGGGCGGCCTCCTCCGCCACTGCCAGCCGGACGGCCTCCGGGTCTCTGGATTCTCCGTTGGCCGCTAAAAAGGTATAGCCGAAGCCGCTCTCGCAGCCGTAACCAAACTCCTGGTTGATCAGCCCCTCCCGATACAGCCTGGCGTACAGGGGGCTGGAGCTGCCCAGCAGCACCTCCAGGGCCAGCATCCCCACCAGCTCCTGGCGCAGACGGCCCTCTCCGTTGGCCGGGGCGTCCCCCTTATAGCCCAGATGGAAGATGGGGGCGGACACCTCCATCCGCTCCTCAATGAGGGGCTGGGCCGCCTGGGGCTGCTCCTTCCCGCCATAGTCCTTGGCGGCGATGGGACCGGCCTCCTTGGGGAGAATCTCCCTGGCCACATTGCAGATGTGCTCCGGGTCCACAGGCCCTGCCACGCACAGCACCATGTTGGCCGGGTCGTAGAAGGCCTTGTGGCAGGCGTACAGGGTCTCGGGGGTGATTTCGGCGATGGACTCCACGCTCCCCGCCACACTCACCCGAATAGGATGGTGCTGAAACAGGGCCTTCATCAGATTCATATAGCACTTCCAATGGGGGTCGTCCTCGATCATGCCGATCTCCTGACCGATGATGCCCCGCTCCTTGTCCACGCTCTCCTGGGTGAACCAGGGCACCGAGACAAAGGACAGCAGGATGCGCAGGTTTTCCTCAAATTTCTCGGTGGAGTCGAAATAGTAGCCGGTGATGTCGTTGCTGGTAAAGGCGTTGGGGCTGGCCCCGTTGGCGGCCAGGTCCTGAAGGGCGTTGCCCTCCCGGGTATCGAACATCTTGTGCTCCAGATAGTGGGCCACTCCGGCAGGGGTGTCGTGCCACGCCCCGTCCAGGCAGAAACGCATGTCCATGCCGCCGTAGTTGGTGGCGAAGAAGGCGTATCCCTTCTGAAATTCAGGCTTGGGGAACACGAACACATTTAAGCCATTCTCCAGCTTCTCATGGTACATGGTCTCCCCCACCTGGGCAAATTGCAGCTTTTCCATGGTTCAGCCCTCCTTTCCCTTCAGGAAGTAAATGGTATCCAGCTCCAGCCTCCTGGCGGCCTCAGCCACCTGCTCCCGGGTGACCCCCTCCAGCCGGGCGGCCAGCTCCTCCGGACCGTATTCCAGCCCGGCCGCTGCCTGACCCAGCCAGTAGTCCTCCTGCCGGCCCTGGTCGTCCAGGGTGGACATACAGGCTCCAATGAGGGTACGGCGGGAGCCCTCCAGCTCCCAGTCCTCAATTTCGCCCCGCTTGACCGCCTCCAGCTGGGCCAGAATCTCATCCTTGGCAGTCTGGTATTTGTCAAACTCAATGCCGGAGGACACCAGCACCAGCCCCTTCATCCTCTCCAGGGTGGCGCTGGCGTAGTAGCACAGAGACAGCTTCTCCCGCACGTTCATGAACAGCTTGGACAGAGTGGTGCCGCCATAGACGGCAGCGGCCAGATAGAGGGCGGGGAAGTTCTCCTCCCAGCAGGTCTGCCCCCCGGTACGGAAGCCCAGGGCCAGCTTGCCCTGGCTGACATCCATGGCCTCCTCCACCACAATGGGCTCCGGGCCGGCGGTTACCCGAACCTCACAGTCGGGGTCGATTCGGTTCTCATTCACCGGCAGCCTGTCCAACGCACTCCTCAGCGCCCCGGCTACCCGGTCCGGATCGGCGGAGCCGCAGTAGTATACCTCCACCTGGGCGGTATGCAGCAGCGCCTGATACCGCTCCCACAGGCTCTCCGGGGTAACGGCGGCCACGCTCTCCTCGCTCCCCAGCTTGTCCACACCGAAGGCCTCGTACCGGCACATCTCCTGGGTCAGCCGCTGGACGGCGTAGGTCCGCTTGTCGTTGATCTGGGCTCGAATGCGGTCGATGAGGTTGGCCTTCTCCCCGGCGGTGTAGTCGGGGCAGAAGCGGCCGTCCTGGGTATAGGGCTTGAGGAGCAGCTCCCCCAGCAGGCCGGCAGCGGGTTCCAGCAGCCTCTCCCCCCTCAGGGCATAGGCGTCGTCCAGGAAGCTGGCGGCAAAACCCAGGCACTGGGTCTCCCCCTTCTTGCGGACCACCGGCTCAATGGCCCCGCCATACAGCTCATCCAGGGCTGCGGACAAGGTCTCCATATCCGGATGGACCGCCGTGCCCCGGCGCAAGACCGAGGGAATCAGAGCGTTGACCCCGGCCTGCTCCCGGTCCAGGGGGGTCATCAGAGTGAGGGACAGATAAGAGCTTTTAAACTTATTGGTATGGACCGCCCTCAGCCATACCCCGGGAAATAATTCCCGGCGAGACACTTGTGACATATCGTTGGTTCCTTTCTTTGGAAGAAAATTTATCGGTCAACAACTGAGTTATCATACCACACCTGGCGGACAAAAGCAAATTTTTGAAAAAATTTTGGCACAGGCCCCCACACCGGAAAAATTCGTAGTATAATAGCAGCAAAGGAGGAGACAACTATGCTGAATCAGCCAAAGGATTTCTGGAACATGCGCTCCAAGGATTATGACAAAACCTCAGGGGGAATCTACGCCCAGGCCTACGACCGAACAGTGGAGCACGCCGTCAAATATCTGAACCCGGAGCAGCGGGTGCTGGACTTTGCCTGCGGCACCGGGCTGCTCACCCTGCGGCTGGCCCCCAAAACGGGCAGCATTCGCGGCATCGACATCTCTCCGGAGATGGCGGCCATTGCTCAGGGGAAGCTGAACTCCGGACAGTTTCCCAACGTTGAGGTGACCAACACCGACCTTTTCGACCCCTGTCTGGAACCGGACAGCTTTGACGTGGTAACCGCCTTCAACGTCATGTGCTACATACCGGACCTGCCCCGGCACCTGGCCCGTATTCGGGAGCTTCTCAGGCCCGACGGACTCTTTCTGTCCGTCACCGATTGTCTGGCATCCCGCCCCTCCAGGGCCGGGATGAAGAAGCTGTTCAAGAGCCGCACCGGCGCCATGCCCTATGTGGCCTTTTTCACCCAGAAGGGACTGGCAAAACGGATTGGGCAGAACGGCTTTACCATTCTGGAGCAGGAAAATCTCTTTGCCGCCCCGCCCAATCTGTTTATAGCCGCCCGGCGGCAGTAGGACGAAAGGCTCCCTCCGGAAGGGAGCCTCTCCTCAGACCGTGATCTTCAGCCGGTGCTCCCCTGCCAGCTCCGCCAGGGAAACGCCCTTTTTTACAGCCTTCCCGTCCAGCACAGCGGTGCGGACTCCGGTACGCACGACGGAAATGGCCAGTCTGCCCTTCCGCAGCCTCCAGACCGCCTCATACCCCGGCCAGTCCGGGGGCAGCCTGGGCTCCACAGTGAGCCTGCCCTCCGTCACCTTCAGCCCCAGCATCTCCTGGACTGCGATCTGCCAGTACCACCCGGCGGCACCGGTGTACCAGGTCCAGCCTGCGCGCCCCACCCGGCCGGGGGCATAGGCCACATCGGCAGCAATCACATAGGGCTCCGCCCGGTACACATCTGTCTCATGGCCCTCCGGCAGGAGGGCCTTTAAAATATCCCAGCCCTCCGCAAGCCGGTTCAGCCGGAAGCAGGCCATAGCCAGCCAGACCGACGCATGGGTATACTGCCCGCCATTTTCCCGAACTCCGGCCGGATAGCCCTTGATATAGCCCGGGTCCTTCTCGCCGGTGCTGTCAAAGGCCGGGTCAAAGAGGCGCACCACCCCGGCCTCCCGGTCAAAGAGCCGTTTCAGTGCGGCAGAAACTGCCCGGTCCGCCTGTTCCCGATCCGTTTCCCCCGGAAACAGCGCAAAGGATTGGGCAATGGAATCTATCTGGCACTGGCTGCTTTGGGCTGAGCCCAGAGGGGCGCCGTCCTCGTAGTAGCCCCGGCGGTACCAGCCGCCGTCCCATGCGGCCTGGGCCGCATGAATCAGCTCCCCGGCCCTTTGGATGAGTTCCCCGGCCCGGACTTCCTCCCCCTTCCGGCGGCAGAGCAGAGCAAATTCCTGGAGCACCGCCGCCAGAAACCAGGTAAGCCACACCGATTCGCCCCTCACCTGGTCCATCCCGTCATTCCAGTCGCCGCCTCCCATCCTGCTCAGGCCGTGGGGACCCGTCCCCCGGTCCAGGACACAGCAAATGGCGGCCAGACCATGGCGAAACAGGCTGTCCTTTTTATCGCTCACCTGGGGGACCTCATAGCGGTCCTTCTCGCCCGGCTCCAGGGGCCTGGCTGACAGATACGGGATCTCCTCGTCCAAAATATCCCAGTCCCCGGAGACGGCACAGTACCGGCAAAGCACCCAGGGCAGCCACAGCAGATCGTCTGAGATGCGGGTACGCACTCCAGCCCCCTGGGGCGGGTGCCACCAGTGCTGCACATCCCCCTCCTCAAACTGCCGGGAGGCGCACAGCAGCAGCTGTTCCCGGGTCCGCTCCGGCCAGGTGTATATCAGGGCCGCCGCGTCCTGGAGCTGGTCCCGAAACCCAAAGGCCCCGCCGTTCTGATACTGACTGGTCCGGGCCATCAATCGGCAGGCAATCACCTGATAGAGACACCAGCTGTTAAGATACCGGTCCAGAGCCCCCTCCGGGGTCTTTACCGTCAGGGCAGACACCTTGTCCCGCCACCAGTCCAGAACTCTTTCCCGCTCCTCTCCCAGACGCTCCTCCGTAAAGCGGTACTGAATCCTGCCTCCCCCCGCTTCGGTAATCAGCACAGCGGTCCGGCCATCGCTCAACGGATGGGAGACCGGCTCTTCCTCCCCCATGCAGCAGGACACCTGGCCAGAGCCCCCCGTGAGGGTAAAGCAGAGAATGCGGCGGCCTCCCTCAACGGGGACAAAGCCCTCTGTGGTCAGCCTTCCGCCCTTCAGCTGCTTTTCCCATCGGGCAAAGCCGGGACCGTAGGTGACGGTGCAGGGCAGTCCGTCTCCCGCCGCAAAGACAGAGTGCTCCTCCCCGTTCAGGTTCACCAGAATTGATTCCGTCCCCCCCACTGCCAGAGGGTCGTTGCCCCAGGCGGTCAGCCTCCCCTCCCGGGCGTTTCCTCCGGTCCAGAGCAGGCCCGCCCCGGTTTCATCAGTGAGCCAGCCGAAGTCAGGATTGCACAGAACCTGGCTCCATCCCACTGGGGGCAGCTGCTCTCCGGCGTGGATGGTGATGGTGTCTCCCTCCATCCTCCAAGGGGCGGGGCCGGGCGCCAGACGCACCGGGGGCGGCGGAGAGACGGCCTCAGGCTGGCCGCCCTCATCCTCCCCGAGCGGCAGAACAGCTTTTGCCCAGGACAGCACCGCCGGGGCGGCGGCGGGGTCCGCCAGATGAATGCCTCCCCTGGCCCCCAGGGCGGACTGGGCCCCAAGCTTTTTCAGCTCCTCTCCCAGGGCGGAGCGGAGGGGCCGGCGGTAATCGCCCCCCTCCTCCACCAGCAGAACCAGATCAAAGGGATATCCCGCCCGGGTAAGCAGCTGGTGCTGCCTGCACCACAGGGCCGCCTGCTCCACAGTCTCCCCGCTGTCCAGCGTCCCGGCGGCAATGGGCAGGTCCCCGGAGATGCCATAGGGCCACAGGGCGCTCTGGGGCGGACGAGCTCCCCTCTCCTCCGCGGACGCCAGCCGGGACAGCAGGCCGAAGGCCCCCAGCGCATCCTGCCCGGTCAGGGCCAGCTTCTGCACCAGAGGTGCCAGACTGCCCGGACCTCCGGCCTTTTCCGCCAGAATCCGGCGGGCCCCCTCCCGGGCGGCATCGGGGGTGTCGCCAAGAGCCAGGGCCAGAGAGAAGCTCCCCTGCTCCTTGGGGGAGAGGGAAACGGGAATCCGCACCATGAGGCAGGGGTCGGAGCCCACCCCGGATGTCAGCGGACCGGGCCTCCGGCCGGCCAGCGCCCGCAGCCCGCCCCGCCCCAGAGCCGCAGAGCGGTCCAGGGCCACGGAGGTATTCTCTCCTGTCCAGGCGGCATAGAGGTACCTGCCCCCCTCCTCCCCTCTGGGGCGGCGGCAGAACAGGACCCCATTCCCTTCCAGCGCGGACTCCAGAAACAGCCGGGAGAAAGCGGGGTGGGCGTCAAAATCCCGCTGGGGGCACAAAACAGGCTCCAAATAAAGCAGCAGCTCCCCTTCCAGGCGCTCCTGTCCGTTCCAAACCAGCTCCACCCGCCGCAGCTCTCCCTTCTCCCGGCGAGGGACGGACAGGGCTGTCCGGGCGGTAAGTCCCTCCCAGTCCAGCTGCCAGACCGCTTCACTGCAGTTGAAGGTCCACTGAAACGCTCCCCTCTTCTGATACAGGGGCGCGGGGGTCAGGCCCAGCAGGCCGCCAGGGCCGTTGAAAAAGGCAGATACGCCACTGGGGGCGCAGTACTCCCCCGGACGGGCCAGCGTTACTGACAGCTCCCCCGCCCTGGAATCTGTGAGCCCGTTGTCACAGGCCAGTACGCTGTAGCCTCCGCTGCTCACCAGGTGACACCGGGGATACCTCCGTCCAAAGCCTGCTCCCGACCGGGTCAGGGGAGAACAGGCGGCGGGCCGGGGCCGGGCGGGGAACTCCCGCTCCTCCTGCCGCATCACCGGAGCACCCACCGGCACCCGCTCCTGGAGCAGCTCCCGGTAAGCGGACATATCGCAATCCCGCATAAAGCGCCTCTGCATCACGTTGTCCCGAAGAACGTTATCCACAGCCACCAGGCTCATCCCCAGGTGGTGGGACATGAAGGAGCGGATTACCTCACAGTCCTCTCCTCCCGTCATCCGCGCGGGGGTGAAGTCCACAGCCTCATACAGGCCGTACCGCCCCTCCAGTCCCATGTCCCGCAGGCGGCGCAGATTCCTCAGCGCGCTCCGGGGGGCCAGCAGCAGCGCCAGGAAGGAGGCGTACGGTGCCACCACCAGCTCTGTGTCCAGCCCCCGCTTCAGTCCCAGGGCCTGCACCCCGTGGGCCTTGTACTGATAGTTCATCCCGGGGTCAAAGGCGTAAAAACCCGACTCAGAGATACCCCACGGCCGTTTGGTCTTATCCCCCCGCCGTTTCTGGGCGTAGACGCAGAAGGACAATGTTTCGTAGAGAAAGGAGTTGGGTTCGCAGGGCAGAAGAAGGTTGGGCATAAAATATTCAAACATGGTGCCCGTCCAGGAGGCCATGCCGCAGTAGTCGTTATCTCCCAGCAGCATCCGCCCCAGCCGCCTCCAATGCCGGGCGGGCACCTCCCCCCGGGCCACGGAAATAAAGCTGGTCTGCCGGGCCTCGCTGGCCATCAAGTCGTAATAGCCATCGGTCAGCCTGTCCCGCTCAACCTCATAGCCGATGGAGAAGAGTCTGTGCTCCCTATCGTAGAGGGGGGAGCAGTCCATAGCGTCAGACAGTTTTTCCGCCCGCCGGGCCAGCACATCCTCTCCCCACTGATACAGCCCCTCCCGCAGGGCGATGAGACAGCCCCGCAGGTTGCCGCTGTCCACAGTGGACACATACCTCGGCTGGAGGGGAGCCCGGGTGGAGGTATCATACCAGTTGTACAGATGCCCCTTCCATTTCTCCAGCTCCTCTAACGTATCCAGAATGTGGGAAATCAGCTCTGCTGCCCGCTTTCGGGGCGTCAGGTCCAGATCCGCCGCCGCCATAACAGACAGCAGCGCCATACCGATGTTTGTGGGAGAGGTGCGCCGGGCCAGCATGGGCCCGGGCTGCTCCTGAAGGTTGTCCGGCGGCAGCCAGCCGTCCTCCTCCCGGAGAAGTTTGGCAAAATACCGCCAGATCAGGGCAGCCTCATGGAGCAGGAAGGCCCTGTCCGCCGGGGGCAGCGCCCTCCCCCGCCGGGCGGGCAGGCTCATCGCCCAGGCCAGCGCCGGGGCCAGCAGCCAGACCGCCCCTACGGCCTTTCCAATGCGCAGCTGTGCCATAGCTATAACCAGAATACCCACTGCTGCTGAAAACCAGGCCTCTTTAAAGTAAAACCAGACGCTTCCTCTCCCCTTCTCCGTCTGGGCGGCGGTCACCCAGGCCAGCAGATTTTTGTGGGAGACCCCCATCCGCCACAGTGCGGCAAATATAGCGGTGAGGGAGATATAGGCCTGATAGGGCAGGAGCATAAGCTGGATGGCAGTCTGCAAAATAACCCCGGCCAGGCCGGCAATCACAGTGGAATGGTAGCGCCTCCGCTTGCCGCTGCGGCGCACAGCCAGCTCTGCCCCGGACAGCAGCAGGTTGGATGCAGCCGCCAGCACCGCCACACCCCCCGCCCAGACGAACACGGTTCCGGAAAAGCACATCCCCAGCACCAGGGTCAGCAGAGTAAAAATGGGGGACAGGGACCGGCGCAGGTTGTCAAATATTTTCCAGCGGGCCAGGGGCGGCAGGGGGTTCTCCTCCCTTCCGCCCCGCCCGTCCGGCACCTGCGCGGCCAGCCACGGCAGCAGCTGCCAGTCCCCCCGAATCCAGCGGTGGAGCCGGGAGTAGTAGCTGTAAACCTGCCAGGGACAGCCGTCGGTGAGCTCCACCTCTCCCAGCAGGCCCGCCCGGAGATAACTGCCCTCCAGAAGGTCATGGGATAAAATGGCGTTGTCCGGAAACCGGCCGTCCAGACAGGCGTAAAAGGCATCCACTGAGAACACCCCTTTGCCGGTGTAGGTGCCCTGATCAAACAGGTCATGGTATACGTCGCTCGCTGTGGAGCCGTAGGGGTCCACACCCCCCAGGCCGCCAAAAATTTTGGCAAAAAATGATTTGTTGGCCGCCTCCAGCTCCACTGCCACCCGGGGCTGAAACAGGGCGTGTCCAGCGGTGACAATTCTCCGCTTTGGGTCGATGACCGGCTGGTTCAGCGGATGGAGCATAGCCCCGGCGAGCTCCCTGGCCGTGCCCACGTTGAGACTGGTATCCGAATCCAGGGTAATGACATATTTCACCCCCTGCAGCCAGTCCTTCTCCCCCGACTTCACCTCCACATCGGACGGCTGGCCCTTCAGCAGGCGCACCAGCTCAGTAAGCGCCCCCCGCTTTCGTTCCCAGCCCATATACCGCTCATCCCGGGCGCTGAAAACCGGGGCGCGAAAAAACAGATAGAATCCGCCGCCGTATTTCTTGTTGAGTGCATCCACTGCCTGGCGGGCGCTGTCCACCCAGGCGTTTCCCGCCTCCCCCATGGGCGTGCCGCTGTCGGGCAGGTCGGCCAGAAGGCCCAAACGCAGTTCAGGCCCCGCATCCCGGTTGGCCAGGCGGTACCGCTCCATCAGGGAGGCAAGCTTAGGGCCGCTGTCCTCCCCGGTGAGGAGGGAGACCACCACGCACAGGGTGCGTCCTTCCTCCGGGATCCCCCCCTCCAGCTCCATTCTGGGCACTGGCCGGGGGCGAGTCAGATGAACCAGCAAAAAGTCCATAACATTTTTCACAATGTCAGACAGGGGCAGAATCAGCAGCAGAGCGGCCGCAGGCGTCCCCGCCGCCCTCCACAGGGCCAGGGCAGCCAGAAGGGACAGGCCAGTCACCGTCAGGACATAGCTCATCCCGGAGCGGGGCCGGGGGGAACGTCCCAACGGAGCCCGATAGAGATACCAGCCCACGTGCCGCTGCAGCTCCTCTCCCTGTCCGGCCAGCTCCAGCGCCCGCCTGGCCGCCTGCTCCTCCGCTAGCCGGTGCTTCTGTGCCAGGCGGCACACCTGCTGCCGGTACCGGCGGCGGGTGTCCTCATCCATGTGGGGATAGTGTCCGGAGGGGTCCGCATTCAGCACCCGCTCCACCCGGCTCTCCGCCTCCAGCAGGGCGCTCCACTCCGCCCCGGACAGGGCCCGCAGAGCGGCAAAGCAGGCAGCCAGCCGCTCGGGAGGCACCTGGTCCGCTTTAAGCTCCTCCAGGCCGGCGCATATTTCTGCCAGCTGCTCCACCAGCGCCCCGGCCAGAGCGGGGACCAGCAGAGACAGCTCCCGCTCCGTCAGAGGACACACCGACTGAAATCCCTCCAAAAAGAGCTTCAGCCTGTCCTGATTCAGGTCCGGCACCGCCCACAGGGCGCTCCGGACACAGACCTGAAGCAGTGCTGCGCCTTGCCTTGTCCCCCGCAGAGGCTTCCCCCGCCGCAGGGCTTCCCAGGCCCGGTCCCCCTCCCGTACAGCCAAATAGTGGTTGTCCAGCAGCCACTCCACAGCCCCGGGCAGCGCAGTCTGCGCCTCGCTCCAGCTGCTGAGCGCCCCATGTGCCCGGCTGATCCTCCGCAAATCAGACCGCAGGGCCCTGGCCAGAAGGCGGCACGGCACAGTTCCTGACTGCTCCAGCTCCCGTGCCGCATTGGCCGCATACTGGCTAAGATGTGCATCGTCCATCGGAACGTGGGGAGTATTCATAGCGCAAACCTCCTCGGGAATTTCAGGCTCCTCCTCAGATGAAGCTCTGTTTCCCTCCAGTTTTCCCCTGGCTATGGCTGAATATACCAAAAGGGATGTGGAAGCCGTCAAGGATTTTGGCTTGACAAACAGAGCAAAATATGCTACACTTCTAAATGTAAAGTTATTCAGCTTTACATTTTTCTGAAGGAACAGCACTGCAGGGGAGGTTTGTTGGGATGAAAAACCAGGCATACCGCATGGCTATGCTGTTTGATTTCTACGGCGACGTCCTGACAGACCGCCAAAAGGAATTTTACGACTTGTATTACAACGAGGACCTGTCTCTGGGCGAAATTGCCGAAAATTACGGCATTACCCGTCAGGGCGTCCGGGATGTCATCGTCCGGGCGGAAGCTGTTCTCACCGAGCTTGAGGATAAAACCGGACTGATTAAGCGGTTTCATACCATGCACGCTCAGCTGGAGCAGGTGTTCCAGGACGCCAGCCGAATCTCTGAGCTTGCTGTCCGTCTGGACAGCGCAGAGCTGGAGACCCTGGCCCTCCGGGTACGCAACACCGCCGCTCAGCTGCTGGAGGAGTAAGCTATGGCGTTTGAAGGACTTTCTGAAAAGCTCTCCGCCGCATTTAAGAAGCTGCGGGGCAAGGGCCGGCTGTCTGAGGCCGACGTAAAGGAGGCCATGCGGGAGATCCGCCTGGCCCTGCTGGAGGCCGACGTCAGTTTTAAGGTGGTCAAGCAGTTCGTGGCTCAGGTCACAGAAAAGGCAGTGGGCGCCGACGTGCTGGAGGCCCTCTCCCCTGCCCAGCAGATCATTAAGATCGTCAACCAAGAGCTCACTCAGCTGATGGGCGGTTCAGCGGCCAAACTGGCCATCTCCTCCAAGCCGCCCACAGTCGTGATGATGGTCGGTCTTCAGGGAGCTGGCAAAACCACCAACGGTGCCAAGCTGGCCGGGCTGATGAAGAAGCAGAACGGCAAAAGGCCTCTGCTGGCCGCCTGTGATATCTACCGCCCCGCCGCTATTCAGCAGCTGGAGGTGGTGGGCAGGCAGCTGGATATCCCCGTTTTCCAGATGGGTCAGACCAACCCAGTGGATATCGCCCGAGCCGCTGTGGAGCACGCCAAAAAGCATGGCAACGACATGGTCTTTCTGGATACCGCCGGCCGGCTCCACGTGGATGAGGAGCTGATGGACGAGCTGCGGAATGTCAAAGCCGCTGTGGAGCCTGCGGAGATACTGCTGGTGGTAGACGCCATGATCGGCCAGGACGCGGTGAACGCCGCCAAGGCTTTTGATGACGCCTTGGACATCGACGGCGTGGTGCTCACCAAGCTGGACGGCGACGCCCGGGGCGGCGCGGCCCTGTCCATCAAGGCAGTGACAGGAAAGCCCATCAAGTTTGTGGGCATGGGAGAAAAGCTGGACCAGATTGAGGTATTCCACCCTGACCGAATGGCCAGCCGTATTTTGGGCATGGGCGACGTTCTCTCCCTCATCGAAAAGGCGGAGCAGAACTTTGACCAGCAGAAGGCCTTGGAGCTCCAGGAGAAGCTGCGCAAGAACAAATTCACCCTCACCGACTTCTATGACCAGATGAAGCAGCTGAAGAATATGGGCTCCCTGGCCGACATCGCCGGGATGCTCCCTGGGGTGAAAGCCAGTGATTTGGAGGGGGCCTCCATGGATGAAAAGCTCCTCCAGCGGATGGAGGCCATCATCCTGTCCATGACTCCCGCCGAGCGGGACGACCCAAAGCTGCTCAATTCCAGCCGGAAAAAGCGGATTGCCGCCGGTTCCGGCACCCAAGTGGTGGATGTAAACCGTCTGCTCAAGCAGTTTGAGATGCTCCAGGCCATGACCAAGCAATTTACCGGCGGTAAAATGCCCAAAAACCTGCGGAAAATGATGGGCAAGAAGGGCCGGGGCGGCTTCCCGGGAATGGGCGGTATGCCGTTCTGACGAAGTCTCCGGTTGCGCCAGCCCCCTTCCGCACAGGCAGCGGAGGAATTCCAATCTGTTGGCTAAGCGCGGTGTGCGCTTTCCATATAAACAAACAAATTCATTTGGAGGTGAAGATACATGGTTAAAATCAGACTGCGCCGCATGGGCGCCAAGAAGGCCCCCTTCGACCGCATCGTGGTGGCTGACTCCCGCTATCCCCGGGATGGCCGCTTCATTGAGGAGATTGGCATCTACAATCCCGTTTCCAATCCCGCCGAGCTGAAGGTGGACGTGGATCGGGCCCAGGCCTGGATCAAGACCGGCGCTCAGCCCACTGAGACCGTCCGCGACCTGCTGAAAAAGGCCGGCGCCCTGTAAGGCTGGAGGTTGCCAATGAAAGAACTTCTGACCTATGTGGCCCAGAATCTGGTGGAGCATCCTGATCAGGTGTCTGTCACTGAGGTCGAGGGCGACGGCGAAACCGTCCTGGAGCTCCGGGTGGCCCCGGAGGACATGGGCAAGGTGATTGGCCGTCAGGGCCGCATCGCCAAGGAGATCCGTGTCCTGATGCGCTCCGCTGCCCAGCGGGCCGGCAAGCGCCTCAGCGTGGACATCGTCGATTAAAAAACGGCGCAGGGGCAGCCTGCGCCGTTTTTCTTACCTTTCGGGAGGACAGTATGAACTGGTCAAAGACACAGCTGGCGGAGCTGAATTACTTCTGCCACAGCACCCGGAAACGGGATAAAGCAGATATTGCCTGTGACGTTTTCAGCGGGCAGATTGAGACCATCATTGATCTCTTTTTCTACTACTCCATCATGGAGTTTCAAGTGGGGGACATCAAGGATTTTTACAAAACCTTCCGCATCCCGAAGATCCGAAGCGAGGGACTGCGAACCCCCTCCCCCAAGCAAATCATCCAGGCTCTCGACCGGATGAAAAATGTCCGGTGCGTCGGGGAGGACCGCTATCAGATTCTCAGCCCGAGGGATTGGTTTCTTGCCCCTTACGCCGACGAGCTGAAATACGGGTACGAAAAGGGATATGTCCAATATTTTATGGAGGAACACACATGAATCAATATTTAGAGGTGGGCAAGGTCACCGGTGTCCACGGCCTGATGGGCGAGGTACGGGTCCAGCCCTGGGCCGATTCACCGGAGTTTCTTTGCCAGTTCAAGACCCTGTATGTGGACGAGGCCCACTTCCCGATCACTGTGGAGCGGGCCCGGGTCCACAAGAACATGGTCATTATCAAATTTGAGGGCCCGACCGATGTGCCCAGCGCACTGTCCCTGCGCAACGCTGTCCTGTATATCGACCGGGCAGACGTCCACCTGCCCGAAGGGGCCTTCTTCCTGGCCGATATCTATGGCCTGGAAGCCCGGAACGCTGAAACCGGAGAGGTGCTGGGCCAAATTGATGATGTGCTCACCCTGACTGCCAACAACGTCTATGTCATCAAAGGCGGTCCCCGGGAACTGATGGTCCCCGCCGTTCCCCAGTTTATTGCAGAGACCAGCATCGAGGGCGGCTATATCCGCATCAATATGATGGAGGGCCTGTGATGAAGCAGGAGTGGAAAGGCCCGCTGCGCACAGGCGCAGTTCTGTTCGGCCTCTATCTGGCTATTCACTACTGGGAAAAGCTGACCGCCCTGGTCCTTCTGGCTCTGGGGGCAGGCTTCCCTCTGGTGCTGGGGGCAGTCTTTGCTTACGCTGTCAATATCCTTATGAGTATGTATGAGGGGTGGTACTTCCCCAAGTCCCGCAGTCAAGCGGTGCTGAAGAGCCGGCGTCCGGTGTGCCTGCTCCTGGCCTATGCCAGCCTGCTGGCTATCGTGGCGCTCATCATTGGTATGATCCTGCCGGAGCTGATTCAGAGCGTCTCTCTGCTCCTTGAAGAGCTGGCCCCTGCCCTTCAGCGGTTGAGCGTCAAGGTCAATGAAAATCTGAATCTGGACCAGCTCACCGCCTTATCAGGCCTTTTCCTGGCCGACGGCACTGTCAACTGGCAGGAGCTGCTCACTAAGGCGGTCAACTTCCTCCTCACCGGGCTTGGCGGTGTGATGGGCTCTCTCATGTCCTTGATTTCTGCCACTGTCTCCACTGCTTTCACCGCCATTGTCAGCATCATCTTTTCCATCTATCTGCTCATGGGCAAGGAGACGCTGGCCCGGCAGAGCACCCGAGTGCTGAAAGCCTATTTGAAGCCTGTCTGGTACAGCCGCCTGCTCTATTTTCTGGAAACGCTGCACAACTGCTTCCGCCGTTTCGTGGTGGGGCAGTGTACCGAAGCGGTCATCTTGGGCCTGCTGTGCATGGGGGGCATGATGCTGTTCCAATTCCCCTATGCCTCCATGGTTGGGACCTTGATTGGCTTCACCGCCTTGATTCCGGTCGCTGGCGCCTACATCGGCGCCGGAGTGGGCGCCTTTCTAATCTTCACTGTGTCGCCCCTCAAGGCCCTGCTATTTTTGATTTTCATTTCCGTACTCCAGCAGCTGGAGGGCAACCTGATTTACCCCAAGGTGGTTGGCTCCTCCATCGGCCTTCCCGGCATATGGGTGCTGGCCGCCGTCACCGTAGGCGGCGGAGTATTGGGTATCGGCGGAATGCTGCTGGCTGTTCCTCTGGCCGCCAGCTTCTATCAGATCCTCCGAGACGATGTGGCTCGAAGAAGCGGCACACCGCAAAAATAAATGACGCCGGCACGGGATATGGTTCCCGTGCCGGCGCTGTTTTTAAACCTTGAGCTTAAATTTCTTGGTCTGGGCCTCCATCATCTGCACCTGGCTGAACAGCTCAGAGCTGACTGCGGCAGATTCCTCACTGCTGGCGGAGTTGCTCTGCACCACGGCGGAAATCTGGCCAATTCCCTCGGTGACCTGAGCAATGGACTCCGCGTCACTCTCCACTGCCTGGGCGATGGCGCCAATAGCCTCGTTGGACTCCACCACCAGCTCCAGGGTCCGCTTCAGCGTCTCAGAGACCTCATCCACAATCTGGCTGCCCCGGCTGGTGGCCTGCACGGAGTTTTCAATCAGGCCCTTGGTGGCCTTGGCGGCCTCATCAGACTTGGAAGCCAGGTTGCGCACCTCGTCGGCCACCACGGCAAAGCCCTTGCCGGCAGCCCCCGCCCGGGCAGCCTCTACTGCCGCATTCAGGGCCAGGATGTTGGTCTGGAAAGCAATATTTTCAATGGTAGCAATAATCTTTTCAATCTGCTGAGAGGACTCGGTGATATCCTTCATGGCAGCAATCATATCCTCCATCTGCTTGCCGCTGATGGTCACCTGCTCTCCTGTTCTGCGGGCGTTGTCCTGGGCCAGGGCAGCAGTCTTCACACTGCCCGCCGCACTCTTGGACAGCACATCCAGAGTGGCATACAGCTCCTGAACGGCGCTGGCCTGCTCCGTGGCCCCCTGAGCCAGGCTCTGGGCGCCGCTGGACAGATGCTCCGCGTTGCCCGACACCCGATGCTGCGCCTCACAGATGCTGTTAATGGTTTCAGACAGACCGCTGGTCAGAATATCGATGGAGCTCTCAATGGAGCGGAAATCCCCAATAAAGGGGGCGGCGGCTTTCACATTAAAGTTACCCTTGGCCAGCTGCTCCATAATCCGGTTCAGGTCCCAGATATAGCCCCGAATAAGCTCCATGGACTTCTCCAGCGTACCAGACAGGTCACCCAGCTCATCATTCTTATTATAGTCCAGGGCCAGGTCCAGACGCCCCTCCTGAAGGGGCATACTCTGCCGGGTAATATGCAGAATGGGCCGCAGGACATTTTTCAGGACATAAATCACCAGACTGACCAGACAAACCAGCGCCAGCACCAGACACACAGCGGTAATGGCCTGCATCAGCATGATGGTGGAGTGCATCTGTTCAGTACTCTCCTGGCTCAGCGTGTTCCCCTGCTCAATCACCTGATCCAATTTGCTCACCAGGGAGGCAAGGTTTGTCTGAATCGTGTTTTGATAGTAGGCCTGCGCCTGGGCCGGGCTGGTCGCCGCCATATTCTGAACCTCTGCCACAGACTGATGCAGCTGCTTGTGCATAGGCTTCAGCTCTTCCCGCAGGGCCATAATCTTGTCATCCTCTGTACCAGCTTCCCCATAAAGCCACTGACCCAAAACGCACTTGGTATCATCAGTACCCGGGAACTCCCCATCGGAATACAGGGCATTGCTCAGGGTCAGGGACCATTTGTAATGTGCAGCCTCTGCAGATTGAGCCTTGGTCAGAAGGGCAACGTTCTGTGCGCTTTTCTCCTGCATTTTCTCAATCCGGATCAGGTTGAACGTTGTAACCCCGCTGAACAGCAAAATAGACAGCAATGCCGCGGCGACCCGGATAAACACCATTTGTTTGATACTCTTACGCATAGATAACAGCCTCACTTCATTTTGAATGCCGCACACAGCGAGCACCGGGGCAACGTCGATACTATCAGCCACAAAAACTGATTCAGCGATTTCCCCGGTACGGTCAGTATATCATAAGGACAGGCCACATTTCAATACCTTTCTTTAAAATCCTTAAAAAACCAGAGGACCAAAACAGTCCTCTGGTTTCCAGACTTGCAGTACTACTTGGCCTCGCCCTTCACAGAGGCGGCAACAGCGTCCGCCAGGGCGTCAATCTCAGACTCGTTGTCCGCCTTCAGGGAGGAGGTGACGGTCATCTCCTCGTCCAGAATGGTCATGCTCTTCAGGCCCTCGATCTCCTCCTTCATTAGCGCGCCGGAGCGGGGCGCCCAGGAGCCGCTGCCCATAATGGCTACCGTGCGCTTTTGCAGGTTCAGGGCCTTCATGTCCATGAGGAAGTTGTGCATGGGCGGGAAAATGCCCAGGTTATAGGTGACAGAGGCCAGCAC
>JAAVYL010000090.1 GCA_022791075.1 Lawsonibacter sp.
CTTGACGGCGATAAAGCCCCGCTTGGTGCCCAGCCGGGCGCGCTGGGCGTCGATGATCTTGATGTGACCGGCATTGAGCTCAGGCACCACCATGGGCACGTCGTCGGTCCAGCGGTTGGCGGAGTTGTTGGAAACCACAGGGCACTCAGCTCTGGCGTAACGCTCCTCCAGAGCCTTGATTTCGTCCTTCTTCATGTCCACAGCACAGAAGACGAAGTCCACCATGCCGGCAATTTTGTCCACGTCGGCCTGGGCGTCCAGCACGGTCAGGGCCTTGGCCTCCTCCGGGACAGGAGACTTCATCGCCCAGCGCCCGGCCACAGCCTGCTCATAGGGCTTTCCGGCGGAGCGGGAGCTGGCCGCCAAAGCAGTGAGCCGGAACCAGGGGTGATTCTCCATCAGAGTGACGAATCGCTGGCCAACCATACCTGTTGCGCCGATGACGCCTACCTTATACTTTTCCATTTCAAACAACCTCCATATTGGTCCAGCCTATTATATGCCTTACCTGCGGCACGGGTGAATACAACGGCAGAAAATGGCCGGATGAAAAAAATAAATCAGCGGCTTTTCAAGCGGCTGATTTTGTACTATAATGTCGGGGAGGGCAATTTTGCAAACGCAAGCCGCAGCCCTCTGTATTGCAGACATCCTACCATGTTTTCCAACAGGTTGTCAATAGATTATCCCAAAGAAATGGAGTACATTATGAAAAAAAGATTTATGAAGCTTGCCGCCGCTCTTCTCGCATTTTGCCTTGCTGTTCCTCCGGCGGGGGCAGCAACTGTCAACCAGAAGGGGGATATCATGATTCGTGTGGGCCTGGCCTCCTCCAGCAAACATGTACCTACCGGGGAGCTGGAAGCCGCCCATCTGACGAATAATTCGGGGTACGGCTCGGGTTACCGCTTCGGCTTTTATGACGACAATCTGAATTTCGTCGAACTGGCCCGCACGGAGGTGGGGCAGGACGACGTGGCGGTGCTCAAAACGGTGAATCTGCGCTATGGCCGTGTGCCTTCACTGGACAAGGATACCTACTCCTCTTCACTCTCCAGCGGTGTGCAGGTGGGCTCCTACCACGTCCGGATTGGAGGGAATTACAACAGCTTCGCTGAGGCCTCCCAAAAGGCTGCCAGCTACGAGAACGGCTTTGTGGCCTGGATTGACGGAGCTTATCAGGTCCGGGTGGGGAATAATACCACTGAGGAACGGGCCGCTGCCACCATGGAGGGGCTGCCCGGCGCTGTGGGAGTGGTGGGCACCAGCTCCTATGGACTGAGCGTGGTGGTCACCGGCACAGACCGCATCCTGTTCCAGTATGACTGCGGGTCCTCCGGGCGGCTGGCCATCCAGCCCGACGTCACCGGAGCGGGAGAGACGCGTACATGGTTCTCTGGCTACAAATACCGGGGCGGCTTCCAGTATCACCGGCGCAGCGGCGGCAACATCACCGTTGTCAACGTTTTGCCCCTGGAGGACTATCTTAACGGCGTCATTTGCTTTGAGATGGGCCGGAACTGGCCCCTGGAGGCGCTGAAGGCACAGGCCATGTGCGCCCGCACCTATGCGTTGAAGAATCTGAACAAGCATAAAAGCGACGGCTTTGACATCTGTCCCTCCGCCTCCTGTCAGGTATACTATGGTATGGGCAGCAAACCCGAAAACGGTCCCAGCGAGGTCAGTATGCGTGCTGTGGCGGAGACCGCCGGTATGGTGGTCAAGTACAATGGAAGGCTGGCCGAGACGCCCTATTCCTCCAGTTTTGGAGGGGCCAGTGAGGATGCAAAATATATCTGGGGAACCAACACAGACACGGAATATCCCTATCTTCGGGGAGTGACAGATCCCTATGAGGCCGACACCGATGGGATTAACGCCCACTCATCCTGGACGGTCAGCTATACCTCTGCACAGCTGACCCAGCGGCTCCAGAGTCTGGGCCTGGGCACCGGAACCTCTGTAGATCACTTGGATTTGACCTATTCCACCCGGGGAAATGTGACTCAGGTGACGGTACATTGGGCCAACGGCAAAAGCAATACCATCAGCGCCGGCAATATCCGCAGCCGGTTCGCAGTCGATTCCATCCGCTTCACCGTCAATGGAGGGAAAGCGGATCAGCCCAAGCCGGGTGAACCCAGCCAGGACCTGTATATTAACGGCTCCAA
The DNA here is from genome assembly GCA_022791075.1 of Lawsonibacter sp. Lineage (GTDB taxonomy): Bacteria > Bacillota > Clostridia > Oscillospirales > Oscillospiraceae > Lawsonibacter. The sequence goes on from JAAVYL010000090.1 coordinate 2,172, forward strand.
GGTGACGGGCGGCCTGGACGGCAAGTATGTCATCGCTGGCTCTGGCTCCGTCTCCCAGGTGGGCTCTGATCCCTATGCTGTTACCGGCTCTGGATCCGTTTCTGCACTGGACGTCGGCAGCGGAAACGGCCCAGGGCAGACCACAGGTCAGCCGGGGAGCGGGACCGTTACCGTCTCGGGAGACAGTTATGTGTTCACCGGCGGCGGCTGGGGCCACCAGATCGGCATGAGCCAATACGGCGCCTACGCCATGGCAAAACGGGGCTTCACCTTCGATGAAATCATCCCCTTCTATTTCCCTGGCGTTCAGATCACACATTATTAAAAGAGGACGTGCACTGTTGAAAACTTCTGATTTCGATTTTCACCTTCCGGAGGAGCTGATTGCTCAGACACCCCTGGAACGGCGGGACGCCTCCCGCCTGTTGACTTTAGATAAGACCACAGGCTCCATCAGCCATCACCGCTTCTGTGACCTTCCCAGTTTCCTGCAGCCGGGGGACTGTCTGGTGCTCAACGACTCCCGGGTACTGCCAGCACGGCTGATCGGCCATCGGCCTACTGGAGGGGCCTGTGAAGTGCTTCTCCTTGTCGATAAGGGGGAGGATTTATGGGAGTGTCTGGTCCGCCCGGGGCGAAGGCTGAAGCCAGGCGCTCAGGTGATGTTCGGGGATGGCCAGCTCACCGCCACAGTGGAAGCAGAGCTGGCCGACGGCAAACGGGCGGTCCGGTTCCACTACCAGGGCATTTTCCTGGAAATCCTGGAGCAGCTGGGCCGAATGCCGCTTCCCCCTTACATTAAAGCAGAGCTGGACGACCAGGAGCGGTATCAAACAGTCTACTCCAGGGTGGTGGGTTCCGCCGCCGCACCCACAGCTGGGCTTCACTTTACACCGGAGCTACTGAAGCGAGTGGAGGAAAATGATGTAAAGGTCTGCTACGTTACACTTCACGTCGGCCTGGGGACCTTCCGTCCGGTAAAAGCGGAGGACATTCAGGACCACGAAATGCACGCTGAATTCTGTATGATTTCCCAGGAAACGGCCAACATCATCAATGAGACCAGGCAGAGGGGAGGACGGGTCGTCTGTGTGGGTACCACCTCCTGCCGCACCATCGAGAGCTTTGCGGCGGAGGACGGCACCCTTTCGGAGCACTCCGGGTGGTCCAATATCTTCATCTATCCAGGGTACCGCTTCAAGGTGCTGGATGCCCTCATCACCAATTTTCACCTGCCCCAGTCCACTCTGATTATGCTGGTGTCCGCTCTTGCGGGACGGGAACACGTTCTGGCCGCCTACGAAGAGGCTGTTCAAGAGAAATACCGGTTCTTCTCCTTTGGGGACGCCATGTTTATTTCGTAAGGAGTGCGTGCTGATGGAGATCAGGGAGGTCACGGAGGAGAAAAAGAGGTATCTGTCCCTTTTGCTGATCGCGGACGAGCAGGAGAGCATGATCGACCGCTATCTTGACCGGGGGACGATGTTTATTCTTGACGACGGCGGCATCAAAGGGGAGTGCGTCGTAACGGATGAGGGGAACGGTATTTTAGAAATCAAGAACTTAGCGATAGAGCCCGCCTGCCATAGAATGGGGTACGGAAAAGCACTGATTAACTATGTGGCGGCCCGATACCGGGGACAATATTCCGTTTTACAGGTTGGAACAGGAGACAGCCCCTTAACAATTCCATTTTACGAAAAATGTGGATTTATACGTTCCCACAAGGTCAGAAATTTTTTTACGGAAAACTATGACCACCCGATTTATGAGGGCGGGGTCATGCTGACGGATATGATTTATCTGCAAAGAGAACTGTCATTTTGAATGTCATTAAAGGAGTTTTTGTGTGTTTGAACTGTTGAAACAAGAGGGACGAGCCCGGCGGGGGGTATTTACCTGTGCCCACGGGGTGGTCCAGACCCCGGTGTTTATGAATGTGGGGACCCAGGGGGCCATCAAGGGGGCGGTATCCGCCCATGACCTGAAAGAAATCGGATGCCAGGTGGAGCTGTCCAACACCTACCACCTCCACCTTCGTCCCGGGGACGGGGTGGTCCGCCAGATGGGCGGGCTCCACAGATTCATGGACTGGAACGGTCCCATGCTCACCGACAGCGGGGGATTTCAGGTCTTCTCTCTGTCCGGCCTGCGGAAAATCACCGAGGAGGGGGTCACATTTGCCTCCCACATTGACGGCCGGCGCATCTTTATGGGCCCGGAGGAGTCTATGCAGATTCAGTCCAACTTGGGCAGCGATATTGCCATGGCCTTTGATGAATGTGTGGAGAATCCGGCCCCCTACGAGTATGTGAAGGCCTCCTGTGAGCGGACAGCCAGATGGCTGAAACGCTGCGTGGCAGAGCACGACAGGTTAAATACCTTGCCAGACACGGTGAATTCTCAGCAGCAGCTTTTCGGGATTAATCAGGGGGGAACCTACGCCGACCTGCGGATATGGCACATGGAAGAGATCGCCCAGATGAACTGTGACGGCTACGCGATCGGCGGTCTGGCTGTGGGGGAGCCCACCCAGGTGATGTACGACATCATTGACGCAGTGGAGCCCCACATGCCGGCGGACAAGCCCCGGTACCTTATGGGGGTGGGTACCCCATCCAATATCATTGAGGGAGTGGCCCGGGGGGTGGACTTTTTCGACTGTGTCATGCCTGCGCGGAACGCCCGTCACGGCAAGCTGTACACATGGCAGGGCACCATCAACATCAAAAATGAGAAATATAAGCTGGACTCCCGGCCCATTGACTCCACATGTGACTGCCCCGCCTGCCGGTCTTTCTCGCGGGCCTATCTGCGCCACCTGGTTACAGCACAGGAGATGCTGGCCATGCGGCTGGCGGTGCTCCACAATTTATACTTTTACAATCAGCTGATGGTCCGCATTCGGGAGAGCCTGGACAGCGGAGCCTTTGAACAGTTCCGGGCTCAATATTCCGGGCTGCTGGACAGGCCGGCTCCGTAGAAGTCCGTGGTTTGGACGGGCTCGCAGACAAAAATTTGTCAAAAGGGCTTGTCAACCGAAAAAATATCCGTTATAATACTTTTCACTGCGTCATGTGGGTATTCTGCTGACAATTTGATTTTGCAGTCGTTTTGGAGGAGAAATTATGGATCCTAGTTTAATTTTAATGCTCGTTTTGATGTTCGCTATGCTGTACTTTTTCATGATCCGCCCGGAAAACAAGCGGAAGAAGGAAGCACAGCAGCTGCGGGACTCGCTGAAGGTGGGGGATGTTATCACCACCATCGGCGGCATTGTGGGCACTATCTGTAAGGTGGAGGAAAATACCATCATTGTTGAGACCAGTGCCGACCGGGTGCGCGTTGAGTTCACCAAGTGGGCTGTGTCCAGCAAAAATGTATCTGCGGGGGACAGCGCCAAGTAAAAACAGACATTTCCTTTGCCCTCTCCGCATAGGTTTTACTAAACCGTGTGGAGAGGGTGTTTTTATGAAAAAACGGGATCGGCGGCCGGAGGAGCCGGGCAGTCAGTGGCTCAACACTGTATGTGTGGTACTCAAGGGCGGTGTGCTGGCTGGGGTAGTAACCATCCTGGCCCTGCTGGTCTGCGCGGTACTGGTGTCCGCGGGAGCGATGCCTGTGGAAGCTATGTACGGATCGGTGCTGGCGGTATGTGTACTGGGCGCCCTGGCGGGCGGGATATATGCGGTGTGCAGGTCGGGCAGCGGAAGGCTTCTGGCTGGCGTGGGCGTGGGCGCGGTATTGTTTTTGCTGCTGCTCACTGCCGGACTGATCGCCTATAGGGGAGCCTCTGTCGCCAATGGCGGGGCCGGAATTTTGTGCGCCTGCCTGTGCGGCGGAGCCATCGCCGGAATATTGGTCAGAAGGCCCAAGAAAAAACGCAGAAGATGATTGAAATTTCCGGCGCTGTGTGTTATAATACCCCTACTATGGCAGAATCTGCTGTAAGCAACCAAACAGGAGGAGATACCAATGAAACATATCCAGACTTTGAACGGGGCAACCCTGAAGCAAAGCGCCGCTCACGGCGGCTGCGGCGAGTGCCAGACCTCTTGCCAGTCTGCCTGCAAGACTTCGTGCACCGTCGCCAACCAGAAGTGCGAGAACAAATAAAAAATTCGCTGAGAAGAGGCAGGTGCGCCGCGCCTGCCTCTTTCACTATGCGAAAAGGAGAATTACAACTATGATGGTACATACTTTTGCCGCTCTGGGGCAATACCTGGCGGCAGATGTGAACAGCGGTGCTGTCCATGTGCTGGACAAGCTGACCTATGACCTGCTCAGTATGGCAGGGGAGGGGCCGCTGAAGGAGGCACTGCCTCAGGAGCTTGCAGAGCAGCTGTCCCAATACGACCGGCCCAGCCTGGAGGAGGGCTGGCAGGAGCTTCTGGAGCTGCAGGAGGCCGGGCTGCTCTTCACCACTGATGAGTACATTGACCCGGAGGCCGCTATGGCCCTGCCCAAGGCGGCGGTGGTGAAAGCCCTGTGCCTCCACGTATCCCATGACTGCAATCTGCGGTGTAAATACTGTTTCGCCTCCACTGGCGATTTCGGCACTGGACACCGGATGACCATGGATCTGGAGACCGCCAAAAAAGCCATCGACTGGGTAGTGGAGAAGTCGGGCAGCCGGCGCAACATTGAGGTGGACTTTTTCGGCGGCGAGCCTCTGATGGCCATGGACGTGGTGAAGGGGACGGTTGAATACGCCCGCTCTCTGGAGGAGTCCTACAATAAAAAATTCCGCTTTACCATTACCACCAATGGTGTTCTGCTGAACGAAGAGACCATCGACTACATCAACCGGGAGATGTCCAATGTAGTGCTGTCCCTGGACGGCAGGCAGGCAGTCAATGACCAGATGCGGCCCTCCATTAACGGCAAAGGCAGCTATGAAGTGATCGTCCCCAGGTTCCAGAAGTTGGTGGCGCAGCGTGGGACAAAGGACTACTATGTCCGCGGTACCTTTACCCGTCAAAACCTGGATTTCACCCAGGACGTGCTTCATATGGGGGACCTGGGATTCCGCCATGTGTCTGTGGAGCCTTGCAGCGGTCCTCCTGACGATCCCTATGCCATTCGGGCTGAGGACCTGAGCAGGGTAGAGGAGGAGTACGAAAGGCTGGCCCGGGCCCTGCTGGACCGTAAGGACATCAATTTCTTCCACTTCAATGTTGACCTGTCTCAGGGGCCCTGCGTCATTAAGCGGCTTAGGGGCTGTGGAGCTGGTTGTGAATATGTGGCGGTTACTCCCGACGGAGACATCTACCCCTGCCACCAATTTGTGGGGAAAGAGGAGTTTTGTCTGGGAAATGTTCACAACGGCTCCTTCGACATGGCGATTTCTGGTCAATTTGCCCAACAGAATGTCTATACCCGTCCGGCCTGCCGGGAGTGCTGGGCCAGATTTTATTGCAGTGGGGGCTGTTCTGCCTCGAATTTGCTTGCCAATGGCGACATAACGCGTTCCAATGAGGTGGCCTGTGCAATGGAACGCAAGCGTCTGGAGTGTGCCATTGCCCTCAATGCCATCGCCGCCGGGATGGGGGGACAGTCGATTACTGGATGTAATAATACAGAATGTAATCTTTGTAATCACTGAACTGCGCTGAGAAAATACCCAATATCTAGTACTTTTATTTGCTGTAAACACCAGATTTAGCAAAACCGGAGCCCTGAACTGTGGCTCCGGTTTTGCTCGGTTCTATAGTTTACATAACGAAGTTTACATAAGAAAAAGAAGGAATTGACAAAATGTGAGAAAATTGCAAAAACCCCTTGCGAAAAATGTCCGGCGGCGCTATAGTAATGTTATCCCCGCGATGCATGAAATCCACGTCTATTTTCCTCCTGGAGCTCATAGGCTGTTTTGAGGTGAAGCCTATGGGAACAAAGCCGTTGAAAAAATGGGACTTGCTGTCGGATCAGGGCGGGGCTCTGATGGTGCTGAGCGCTGCGTTTTTACTGGGGGGAATACTGGGCTGTCTTTTTGCCTCCCTTTCCGACGGCGCCGGAGCGCAGGAATTAGGCAGGTACCTGGCCGGCTATCTGGAGCTGGCCGGAGAGGAGGGCGGCCTGCCCAGAAGCCTTTGGCCGGTACTGTGGGGACAGTTTAAGTATCTGTTGGCTGTTCTGATTTTAAACGTGACCGCGCTGGGCGCAGCGGGAATCCCGCTGATCTTTGGAATACGCGGATTCTATCTCTCCTTTCCGGCGGCTTGCTTCTGCCGGGTGTTTGGGGGAAGGGGGCTTTTTCCAGCCTTTCTTCTCTTTGGCCTGCCCGCTCTGCTGTGGGCTCCTGCTCTATTTTTGGCAGGTGTGCCGGGGCTTCTCTCTGCCTTGCGCCAGCTGCGCCGTTCTGGGGGAGAGGGCCGGAGCCCGTTCTCTCTCAGCAGGGTTAACTGGTATCGGGGCGGGGCCTGCGCGGCGCTGACTCTGGCGGCCGGACTGTTGGAATACTGGGTGGTGCCGGTTCTGCTGCAGGCAGCAGCTCATGTTGTGTTGTAATACATCAATTTTGATATGGGAGATGTGGAAGTTGCCTGAATTGTTATCGGTCTATGAGGATTTTCTAAAGCTTGAAAAACAGGCCTCGGCCAACACGGTCAGCTCCTATCTTCGGGACGTCCACCAGTTTGCCGCAGCTATGGACGGAAAGGAGCTGGCGCTCACCCAAGTGGTCAACCGGGATGTGGCTGACTATGCCAACTCTCTGTCCAAGCGGGGCAAATCTCCGGCCACGGTAACCCGCTCTGTTGCCTCCATCAAGTCGTTTTATTCCTGTCTGCTGGATAAGGGCTATGTGGACCAGAACCCCGCCAAGGGTGTGTCTCCCACCAAGGTGGAGCGCAAGCTGCCCCAGGTGCTGACCGGGAAAGAGGTGGAGCTGCTTCTGGAACAGCCTGAGTGCACCGACCTGAAGGGCTATCGGGACCGGGCAATGCTGGAGCTGCTCTATGCCACAGGGATTCGGGTCAGTGAGCTCATTGCGCTGAATGTAGAGGATCTGAACCTGCTCAGTGGCATTCTGAAGTGCTTCAGCAAGGGCCGGAAACGGGTTATTCCCCTGTATCCTAAGGCTGTTCGGGCTTTGAGCGAATACATCACTGATGTTCGGCCTCAGCTGGTGGACTCTGTGGACGAGACCGCTCTGTTTGTAAACATGAGCGGTGAGCGTATGAGCAGGCAGGGCTTTTGGAAGCTGATTAAGTGCTATCAGGAAAAAGCGGGTATCCAGAAGGATATTACCCCCCACACGCTTCGCCATTCCTTTGCCGCACATCTGCTGGAAAACGGCGCTGACCTGCGCTCTATTCAGGAGATGCTGGGCCATGCGGACATCTCGTCCACTCAAATTTACTCCAAGCTTATCAATCAAAAGATTAAGGATGTCTATAAAAAGGCCCATCCAAGGGCATAGCAGTCTGGCCGGCGGAGGAGGCTCCGTCGGCCAGGACGTTTTTCCTGTTGACAACGGGAAAAAAATATGGTAGAGTTTGACCACTGCGAAGAAGAGGACCAGTAGCGCGGATGTTCCTGCCCAGAGAGCCCCTGGTTTGGTGTAACGGGGGAGAGGAAGGCTGCGTGAATACCCCTTGGAGCAGCCGCCTGAACCGCCGGAACGGCGCAGTAGGGGACAGGCCGGGCCGCGCCCGTTATCGCGCTGGAGTCATGCACTCCGCGAGGTCCGTTCTGCGAGGGGCGGATAAATCAGAGGTGGTACCGCACATTTGCCCTCTGTCCGTACACCGGACAGAGGTTTTTTGTGTGAGTAAAAAGGATGTGATTGTGTGACAGCGCGTCAACGGGGAACCCTCTGTGTCTTTTTGGCCGCTGTGCTGTACAGCATTGGGGGACTGTGCATCAAGCTGATTCCCTGGGGCGGCATGGCGATCAACGGAGCCAGAACCGCCATCGCCCTGACCGTTATCGGCCTGTATCTGAAGGTGACGCACCACAGGCTGCGGATGAATCCCTGGGTACTGGTGGGTTCGCTGGCCGTCTGCGGCACAAATATTTTGTTCTCCATTGCTAATAAGCTGACCACGGCTGCCAACGCCATTGTGCTCCAATTTACCGCGCCCATCTTCGTAATTTTGTTCTCTGTCCTCTTTTTTGGGAAAAAGCCCCAAAAACTGGATCTGATAACCTGCGGCGTGGTGCTGGGAGGCGTGCTCCTCTTTTTTATAGACGGTTTGTCAGCAGGGGGGACGCAGGGCAATGTGCTTGCCCTGCTGTCCGGTGTCTCCTATGCCGGGGTATTTCTGATGAACGATATGCCAGACAGCGACGCTATCTCCTCCGTCTTTTGGGGCGACGTTATCAGTGCGGCAGTAGGGCTGCCATTTTTGGGGTATGAGACGGACTTTTCCGGCGATACCCTCATCGCCTTGATAGTATTGGGTGTGTTTCAGGTGGGCCTGGCCTATATCCTGCTCACCGAGGGATTACAGACCACTCCCCCTGTCACGGCCAGCCTGGTGTCCGGCATTGAGCCGGTGCTTAATCCTATTCTGGTGGCGGTGTTCTATCACGAGATGATTGGCTCCATCGCTTTGGCAGGCGCGATGATTGTAGTGGGAAGTGTGGTGCTCTACAACATGATTTTAGCTCGGCAATCTGTGGGAGCCGCTCCTCTGGACGGTTCACCATCCAAATTAATGTAAAATAAGGAGAGATTAACTATGACCTGTTATGAGGAACTGAAGGCCCGGGGACTGATCGCCCAGGTAACCAACGAAGAGGAAATTTCTAAAATGATTAATGAGGGGAAAGCTGTTTTCTATATCGGCTTCGACCCTACAGCCGACTCCCTCCATGTGGGGCACTTCATGGCCCTGTGCCTGATGAAGCGACTGCAGATGGCTGGCAACCGGCCTATCGCCCTCATCGGCGGAGGCACCGGCATGATTGGCGACCCCTCTGGCCGCACTGATATGCGCTCTATGATGACAGAGGAGACCATCTGCCACAACTGTGACTGTTTCAAAAAACAGATGGAGCGGTTTATTGAGTTCGGCGAAGGCAAGGCTATGATGATTAACAACGCCGAC